>NZ_CAMHUS010000007.1:0-111267 GCF_946188375.1 Streptococcus mitis | reverse complement strand
AAAAGGACTTAGCCCTGTACAATACAGAACTAAATCCTTTGCTTAAATTAATTGTCTAACTTTTTGGGGTCAGTACATGCTTACCACAGAACCAAATCTTTTTTATTATGTTAGAAACGAATCGTCTCACGTGTTTTTTCGTATGAAGTGACAAAACGGTTGGTTACACCTGGTTCTGCAACTTCCAAAGCTTGCGAAATCTTATCAAATGAAGCATGATAATCAAATTCTTTTTCAAAAATTTCTAATGATTCATTAAAGGCTTCTTGAATTCGTTCATCAAATGAGCGGTAACGGTTCGAATACTGTAGCAATTGTTCTGTCAACGTTGCATATTGAACAATATTATAGGTTTCTTCTTCAAGTGCTTCTATATCATTTGTTGCAATTTCAAGCATCCGGTTCACAGCTTCTATATTGACCCGAGCTTCTTCTAGTTCAGCCATCAACTCTTCAGTATGGTTACTTGCTGTAAAGAACAACTGTAAGAAATTCTGAGGAATACCTGGAAGATTGCGTTTTTCCATATATCTCTTAATTGTGTGAAGACGATTAACATAAACATTTGCCTTCTGGCGAGCATTGATATCATCTTTTTCAATCTGAGCAAGACGTTGACTAACCTCAACTTGTTCATCTTCAATTTCCTTCAAAGTAGCTTGTAAGTTTTCCAAACGTTCTTCAAGGAATGAATAAGGTTCAGAATGTTCCTCTTGTTCAGAAGTTAGTTCCAATACAGATTCTTCTAAAGATTCTAACTCAGCTTGTAATCTATGAACATGACTAACATCCGTTTCAGATAGTAGGTAATTGTTACTCAATCGTTGAATATCTTCCACTAAAACAGCATTACTATCTTTCATGTGTTTCAAATATGTAGGAAGAGTTGCAACTAAGCCTTCTACTACTTTTTGAGCAGCGATTTCTCGTGTAAAGATATCATAGAGTGAATTGATTTCTTCTTGAACTTGAGTATTTTCATACTCAGCATTATCCAACTCTAATTGTGCAATATTTTCGTGGTTTTTCTTCAAAGATTCATAAAGCAATTGGAAGCGAGATTCAATATCCGTTTCAGCAAAATGATAGTTAGCATCTAAAAGCTTACGGTAACCATCTTCCAAGTCTTCCAATTGATCAGGTAGCTCTTTAGATAATGTTTTTACAATTGCTGGCAAGCGGTCAACAATGTGAGTCAAAGCCAAGATATGATTTTCAGCATTATCCAAAATCACAGCAGCTTCTACTGGGTCACCTGACGAATTTAAAGTTACAAACTGAGAAAACTCTGATTGGATATTTTCCAATTGTTTTTCGATTTCAGATAAACCTTGACCATATTCTTCTGAATGATCGGCAACCCTATGCTGAAGCTCTTCAAATAAGTCCAATGTATGAGGAACACGACCGCTGTTTTTAGATTCTTGTTTCTCCAAATCTGCCAAGGCATTGCGAATTGCCGCAATATCTTCTTCAATCAAGGTAATTTGGCTCTCGATTTGGTCAATTTGATGACTAGCCTTAAAAAAACGGAATGAATTGTTATAACCTTCTGCCTCGAAAAGATTATTTTCGATATCGGCAAAAGAGTTAAGAGATAGGTCAACCCATTTTTGGTTCCATTCACGGAAAGTCACTTGACTTTGTCCAATCAAGTGCATATTTTTTACAGCTTCAACTTCATCATTAACTGGAAGATTGTACAGCTCTTCTTTTTTCTCTTCTAAAATTGCTAATTTACTTTCATTACGTTTCCGTACATAAATTGCTATAGCATATGAAATCAGCAATATAATTGCAATTGCAATTATAAGATATACTACTAGACTACCAGACATATTAAACTCCTTTTTAACTTGAAACAATCGTAATGATTATATCATATTTTTTAGACCAAGGGAACTACTTCTCCCGATTTTTTAGACATCAAGTGTACTATAGACGGCATTTTCTTCGATAAATTCACGACGAGGCTCTACTCGATCCCCCATCAACATATCAAAGATTTTATCTGCTTCTGCAGCATCGTCCACAGAAACTCTTGCCATTAAGCGATGTTCGGGATCCATGGTTGTTTCCCACAACTGGTGATCATCCATTTCACCCAAACCTTTATAACGCTGAATGGTTGGTTTGGCACGTCCTTCACTATGGCGGGCCAAGGCTTCTTGGAGTTTAATTTCTTGATCCGCTCCTGGCTGGATATATTCTTTAATCTCGCTTCCAACCTTGACACCATAGATTGGAGGTTGGGCAATATAAACATAACCAGCTTCTAGTATTGGTTTCATATAACGATAAATCAAGGTTAGAAGAAGAGTACGAATATGGGCTCCATCGACATCGGCATCGGTCATCAAAACGAGCTTTTGGTAACGGGCTTTTGAAACATCGAATTCTGCACCAAATCCAGTTCCCATCGCTGTGAAAAGACTACGAATTTCTTCATTAGCAAGAATCTTATCCATACTTGCTTTTTCAACGTTCAAAATCTTACCGCGAATTGGAAGGATAGCCTGGAACTCACGGTTACGACCAGATTTGGCTGATCCACCCGCTGAGTCTCCTTCGACGATAAAGAGTTCTGTTTCCGCAGGATTGTTAGAAGAACAGTCTGCTAATTTCCCTGGAAGGTTGGAAATTTCCAAGCCAGATTTTTTACGGGTAACTTCACGCGCACGCTTAGCAGCCACACGAGCCTTAGCAGCTAAAATCCCTTTTTCTACGATGCGCTTGGCGATCTGTGGATTTTCCATGAGGAAATCAGAGAAGGCATCACTGAAAAGACGATTGGTAATCTTGACTACTTCGCTGTTCCCCAGTTTGGTCTTGGTTTGTCCTTCAAACTGTGGATTTGGGTGTTTAACTGAGATAACTGCAGTTAAGCCTTCACGGACATCTTCCCCTGTCAGATTGTCTTCATTGTCTTTCAGCAACTTATTTTTGCGAGCATAATCGTTGATAACACGAGTTAGTGCCGTACGGAAACCTTGTTCATGCGTACCACCTTCATGGGTGTGAATGTTATTGGCGAAACTCATGACATTCTCATGGTAACCCGTTGTGTACTGCATGGCTACTTCAACGGTAATATCATCCATCTCACCATCTGTGTAGATTGGTGTATCAAAAATCACATCCTTGTTCTCGTTGATATATTCAACGTAACTAGCAATCCCACCTTCATAGTGGTAATGCTTGGTTTGTTCAAGACCCTCGCGCTTATCTGTGATGGAGATTTGAAGACCGCGATTTAGAAAGGCTAACTCTTGAATCCGTTTATTTAATTTATCAAAATCAAAGGTTGTTGTTTCAGTGAAGATTTCTGGGTCCGGTGTGAAGTGAACTGTTGTTCCAGTTCTATCTGTATCCCCAACCACCTCAAGGTCTGCGACAACATGACCACGACAGTATTCTTGGTAGTGAATCTTACCGTTTTTGTGGACATGAACGTCTAATTGAGTGGAAAGAGCATTAACTACTGATGACCCCACTCCGTGAAGACCACCTGAAACCTTGTATCCACCACCGCCAAATTTTCCTCCAGCATGAAGGACAGTAAAGACAGTCTCAACGGCAGGTCGACCTGTTTTTTCCTGAATATCGACTGGAATCCCACGCCCATCATCAACAACAGTGATCGAATTATCTGGCTCAATGAAGACTTGAATATGGCTGGCAAATCCTGCCAAAGCTTCGTCAATTGAGTTATCAACAATTTCCCAGACTAGATGGTGAAGACCTTCTTTTGAGGTTGACCCGATATACATCCCTGGACGCATACGAACAGCCTCTAAGCCCTCTAAAACTTGAATTTGACTGGCATCATAATCTTGTGCCTGCAGATTTTTGATTTCTTCTGTCATCTTATTCCTTTTTCTTACATGTCTAATACTTGTCTTAAATTCACGATACTGGTAAACAAGTGGGTATCCAGTCCAGCAGCTTGACCTGCTTCAATATCAATCGGTCGGTCACCAATGACAAGACCAGAGCTGATCTGATACTTTTCTCTTAAATAAATCATGGACTCAGGATCCGGTTTTCTCTTAAAGCCTGAGCTAGAAGTGACCACCTCTGTAAAGTAGGCAGCTATAGAGGTTTTTTCTAAAATTTCCAAGACCTGATCATTTCTGTGAGAAACCAAGAAATGACGCCCACCTTGATTTGAAATGTCTTCCAATAAGTCAGAAACTCCTTCAAATAAAATCGGGTGTTCAAGCTCTCTGGCTTCATTTTCCTTGTATTTTTCTAAAAAATGATCTAAGTTGGGAGCGAATGTCTCAATCGCAAAATCAGTAGAAACCTTTAAAGCTTGATAGACGCTGTCATGGTCTTGTGTGATGCCATATAGTGCCAATGTTTCAACAAATGCAGCTGTTGAAGTTTCATAATTATCCAGTAAAGTTCCACCTAAATCCCAGATGTAATCGTGATATTTCATAGCTTTCATTATACCATTTTTTCGTTAAAAAAGCGATGATTTCCCTGAGTTTTCCACATAAAAAAACGAGAGGTTGACTCCCGTTTTATTGATTTTTACCAAAGACATCTCGATAGAGCATTCCTGTTCGTAAACTCTCTGCGTCTCCTCCTAATTGCTCTACCAACTCGTAGGCAAAGGCAAGAGCTGTCGAGGGACCTCGACTGGTTGTCAAATGACCATCTACCACTACTGTTTCCTTAACGTATTGACCATCAAGGATTTGCTCTTGAACACCATCATAACAAGTAAACTTCTTGTTTTTCAATACACCTGCTCGATTGAGGGCAATTGGCGCTGCACAAATGGCTGCTAGTTTTTTTCCTTCTTGCTCAAAGCTTTGCAACTCTTGAATCAAGGCCTGATTGTCACGCAAATGTGCAGAACCAGGCATGCCGCCAGGAAGGACAATCATGTCATAGTCTGATAAATCACCATCAAAGACACGATCTGCTCTGACTTGGATTGCATGCGAACCTGTCACTTGCTCTTCAAATCCTACCATATCACAAGTGATATTGGCACGACGCAAGACATCCACAACTGTCAAAGCTTCAATTTCTTCAAATCCCTGAGCTAACATAACGGCTACTTTAACCATGATTTTCTCCTTATTTAATTCGTTTTAATACAACCTTTTTCCGCTTGAATGGCACTTTTCCGCTCTTTTCTTCAGCTAGGTTTGTCTGATAACTCATCGATAAAAGCAAGCCAACACCGATCAAGTTACTGATAATAGCCGATCCCCCTTGCGAAATGAAAGGCAAGGGAATTCCAGTCAAAGGAAGCAAGCCAGTCACCGCACCGATATTCTCAAAGATATGGAAGAGCAACATCATAATCAAACCTGTGGAAATATAGGTGTAGAACTGGTTATTTGATCTAAGAGTAATCTTCAACATACGGTAAATCAGCATGAGATAAAGGGCGATAACAAGGACAGAGCCAATAAAGCCAAAATCTTCTGCAATGACCGTGAAAATCATATCCGACTCTCTAACTGGAATAAGCAGATTCGAAGCATTAAATCCTTGACCAAATAAGCCACCGCTTCCAATGGCAATCTGTCCTTGAGCCTGTTGGTAAGTAGTTGTTTGGGCAAAGTCAAATGGATTAAGCCAAGCCAAGATACGATTGATTTGGTAGGTCGGCATGCCCAGTTGATGGAGAAAAGCCCGACCGTCCTTGCTGATAAAGATGGCTAGAAAACCAGCAATTCCTGTTACAGCAGTCACAAATACTGGGATAATAATTTTCCAAGAAACGCCCGATAATAAAACGATTCCTGAGAAAATAGCCACAAAAACTAAGGCCGTCCCCAAGTCACTTTGAAGTGCCAAAAGAACTAGGACTGGAATGGTAAAGAGAATCATCCAGAAAATCAACAAGAAGTCCAGCGGAACTGTGCGTCTCCATTCCTTATGTTTTTTGGTAAACTGGACAATCACACGAGCCAACATGAGGATATAGGATATCTTCATAAATTCTGACGGTTGGAACAAGGTAACACCATTTACCGATACCCAGTTTTTGGCACCCGTTGATGCAACTAAGCTTGGATTATAAAAGACAATCGGTAAAACCATAAGTCCCAAGCCTAAAATATATAGAAAGGGTGTCACCTTCCAAAGAAATTCAGTATTAAAGAGCATGACCACAAAACCAATCACAAGCCCCAAGGCGATCCAGGCGACCTGCTGCCCTAAAATGGGCAGAATATTATTTGGATAATCATGACTAACAGCTATATAAATAGCTACCACGCCGATAACCAGTAGGAAAAATACTGGCAGGAGCAAACTATAATCGACTCTAGAGTCGAGAGAACGTTTCATATGTACTAACCTTATACTTTCATACTATACTATTTATCAAAGTTCATTTAAAAATCTATCAAGAGTCTCATCAACTTCGGATTGAGTGATAGCTTTAACAGTCTCTTCTTTTGCTAGAGATGCTACTATCTGTTTGCCATATCGCTTTCCGACAATTCTCCTATCCAAAACAAGGGTTAAGGAACGTTGGTGTTCGCGTCTTATACTTCTTCCCAAAGCCTGTTTTAAACGAATAATGGCCATTGGCAATTGATAATCATAAAAGGCATTTTTCCCTTCTTGAATTAGTTCCTGATTGATCTTTTTCGTCAAGGGTTCTTGGGGGTTTTGGAAAGGAAGTCTTGGTACAATTTGAATCACAAAAGAATGACTTGAAAAATCAACTCCCTCCCAGAAACTTGCTGCACCTAGCAGGATTTGTTGTTCACCTTTTTCAAAGCGTTTCTTCAGTTGATGAACATCCCCATTTTTATACTGGGCCAAGTGGCTAACTGGAAGTAAATCCGACACTGCTAGAAGCATGTCTTTAGCAGTAAAGAGAACTAAAATAGGTTGCTGGAAATCTTGAACATCCATCAGCAAATCAGTTACCTCTTTGGCGTAGACTTCTAAGGAGGTTTCTGTTACCAGGGGAAAATCTTTGACCAAGACCACTTCTTGATCCTGTTTTTTACCAGCTTCAATCTTAACAAATTTAGCTTCGGGATAGCCTAACAGGTCTGCCAAAGAAACTCTCTGACTAATCTCAAGAGTAGCCGACACTCCCAAGACTTGACATGAATCAGGCACTAAAGAAGATAGAAGAATACGGCCTGATTTTGTAGAAGAAATCTGAATTTTCTTTTGACTCGTTTCAGTTGCTTCAAGCCAGTAATCACCTTCAGCCGTAAAATAGCGAACCAGTTCCTCAAAGCCTTCTACCTCTAATTCTGAAAAATACTGGTGGAGATTGGCCAGAGAATCTAAGATATTTTTCCTAGATTTGCCAGATTGAAATTGTTCTATCAAATAGAGACACTCAAAGCGAATACTTTCTAGTATTCGTTGTTGAATTCTGTTTTCTTCTCCTGCCAAAGCCTTATCAACTAAATCAATAATAGACTGGATATCGTAGGTATGTTGAAGCAGATTTTCTAGGGCCAACAAAATTTTTTGAACTTCATCAATAATCAATAAACGGTCGCTGACAAATTCAGGATTATCTTCAAGTCTGGTTACAAGATAGGCATGATTGGTCACTAAGAGCTTGCAAGTCTCTGCTCTTTCTTGACTACGTTTCCAGAAATCTTCCGTCATAAATAAGCTCTTGGACGATAAATTCCCATCATGACGAAGATCTCTTAGAAAATGTTGGTAACGGTAGAGTTGACCAATTTCATCCAAATCCCCGGTTTCTGTCTCTGTCAACCAGACCAAGAGTTGCATTTTAAAGCGTCTAAATAAGCGATTTTCAGCATTTTCCTGCAAGGAACGATAAAAGGCATCCAACTTCAGGTAATTTTGAGGCCCCTTTAAAGAATGAATATCTGTATGGAATACTTCCTTGAGACGTTTACCTTCTTCTTCCATAATTTGATTTTGAAGAATCTTTGTCGGAACACTAAGGACAATCTGACGATTTTCCACTTGGGACAAAGCAGGTAAGAGATAGCCATAGGTTTTCCCAATCCCTGTCGGCGCTTGAATCAGAGAGACAGGCTCATCTTTCAATAGCAAGCCAACCTCTTTAGCAAAATTTTCTTGATTCTCCCTCACTTCAAGGTTCAACAGAGAAATATTCTTAGAAAAATCTTGAGATAGTTTTCGTGGCTCCAGGGGAGCTCCAGTTTTCTTGAAATACAGTCCTTGAACTTCGACCAAGTCTGGAGAACTCAGGATAGATTGGCTGCGATAAATTTCTTCAATAACCAGGTAGGACTCATATAAGAGGGCGTCAGCCATTTCCAGCAAGCGTTCCAAGAGTCCTTTAGGAAGTTGGGCCATCTTTTCTCGTAAAAAAAGAAGTAATTCCGCTGTAGCTTGGGCATCTGAAAGGGCTGTGTGGGCGTGTTTTAAAGGAATTCCTAATTCCTGACACAAAATCGGCAAACTATATTTTTCCAGTTCAGGGAAAAAGACCTGGGCCAATTCGACCGTGTCAACACGAGGATTTCTTAGTTCATAGCCTTCAAAAAATAAATTTTCCGCCAAGAGATTGGCATCAAACTGAACATTATGGGCTACAAAAATCCCATCCTTCACCAAGTCAAAGATTTTTCTGGTAACTTGCGAAAAATCAGGTGCTTGCGCCAGACGTTGGTCTGTCAATCCTGTCAGTTCTTTGATATGAGCATCTAAGGGTTCATGTGGATTGACATCTGTCGTATAGTGATCGACGATTTTTCCGTCCTCAATCACTACAATTCCCACTTGGATAATTTTAGCCTTACTACCTGTGCTAGTTGCCTCTAAATCAACCACAACATAGCGATTACCAATCGTTTTCATTATAAAAAATTATACCAAAAAAAGGGCCATTTGGCACCTGCAAACATAGGATAATTTTCAAACTCGAGAAGGTCACTTTTCTGAAAAATCCCAGTAAACAGAGCATCCTAGCCTACTTATTTTTTGAAAATATTGGAGAATAAGAAAAATTGAGAGAAGAAATGTTTGCATCTTCCTTCTCTCAACTATCCATTTACTTTATTTAACCATGTCAGGATCGTAGTCATAAAATCCTGTGTCAAGGAAACGGTTTTTAGGGTGTAACTTGCGTACTTCCTCATCCAGCAAGAAAGCTTGGTCATGGCTAAAGCTGCCCTCTTGAATCAAGCTACGTGCCTGGATAAAGAGTTTTGCAATCTCAACAAAGTTCTGACCAGGTGTATAGAGACCTTCTAATTTCCAGTGAGTAAAACCATGCTCTACCAATTCTGTCAATTTTGTCATCAAATCAAGGTCATTGTTGGCAAAAATGTGGGTTCCATGATTATCTTCAAAAATGGAATAGTGACTCTCTGGGTCACTTGGCTCAGCCAAGAAGAGATCACGCTTGCGCGTCTTTTCATCATCGATGTGCGTAAAGTTATAGTAATTTTGCAAGAGCGGACGTTTAGAATGATGGATAACGCTAGCTCCGTAAACCAAAACTTCAGCAGGAATTTCCAAAATCTCTGGCATTTTGAAAAGTTCAGCAGATGGAATTTCACGCGCCAAAACAGCCTCAGATGCGCCAGCTTTTTGTCCCCAGAAGTTAATCTGACGACTGCTTGTCACCATAGTTGAAGCATCATAGATGGTCTTAAAGGAATAACCATCGCGGTTGACCACGTAAAAGACACCTGCATCCCCAATCGTAATGTAGTCTGTCTTGATTTCTTCCAAGAAATCGAGGAAAGGCTTGATACGATCCATCATGTCTTGATGCATGAGGGCATTGACTGCAACAATCAATTCCTTACCAGCTTCATGAACCAACTTAGAGATTTCACGCAATTGGTCATAACTAAAGGTCGTTGGCAGACGAAGGCCAAAATCTTTCTCACCGACATAGATACGATCTACGCCAGCTTCGAGCAGTTGTTTAACTTGTTCAATACTTTCAGCAGTTGCTGTAATGATAATCTTTTTCATAAGGAAAATTATACCACATTTCTGGAAAATCAGCCATTCTTTAAAAATGAAAAGGGACTTTATTCTTATTGTAACCTTTCTGTAATAATTCTCTGCTGAAAAAATGATAAAATAGGTATGTACTGTTAAGGAGAGAATAATGCCCGTAAGAAAATTACAATCCTATGAGGTAGACTATCAAGAAGAATTAAGCCAGCAGGTTCCTCGCTATCAAGATTATATACCTGAAGCGCAATCTGATGCCAATCTCAAGGAAATCCTATTTTTTGTTAATATCGCTGTTTTTTGTATCTGTATTGCTATCTTTAGTTTTATCTTTTTAGCATTAAAATTATCGCCTGCTCTTGCATTTGCCGCAGCAATCGGATCCAGCTTACTTGTTTTAAAAGTTCAGCGCTTTATTATCAAACGAAAACGTAGAAGATAAATCCAAAATATCGCCCCGTCTGGAGCGATATTTTTATTTTTTCTTTTTAGATGGTGTATGGATGGCAATCTTCACTTCAAAGATTGTTCCCTTTGGTTTATTATCTTTAACAGTAATGGTTCCTTTTAGGGCATCTACAATTTGCTTGGCTAGGGATAATCCTAAACCAAAACCACCTTTTTGACGGGTTCTAGCCTTGTCCACTCGATAAAAACGATCAAAAATTTTCTTCTTATCTTCTGCTGAAATACCGACTCCATTGTCGGAAACTAGCAAATAAAGATTACGATCAGTCGCTGAAATCATAAAATCAATCTCACCATCCTCCTCAGTATATTTGATAGCATTATCAAATAGGATGGTCATCAGTTGTTTTAGTAAAAGTTGATCTGTGACAATCGTTCGATGGATGCGATTTTCAAAACGAAAGACACGGTCATTTTCAGAAGCAATCATCTCATAGTTTGTGAAAGTCGTATTGAAAAAACTGGTTGGAACTTCTGCAAGTTCCGGCTTAATTCCATCATCTCTCCGAGCTAAATTCAACAAGTTTGTCGTCAAAAACCGCATATTTCGGACTTCTTCCAAACTCGATGCAATGCTTTCACTCACATCCATAATGGTAGCTTCTGGCTTACGGAAAAGGGTCTCTAAGCGATTTTGCAAAACTGCGAGTGGAGTTCGTAACTCATGACTGGCATTTTCAACAAAGGACTGTTGCTTCTGCATACTCTCAAGCAGAGGACGAACACTGACTCTAGCTAGATAGAGACTGGCAAGCAAAGACAAAATCCAGAAACTTGCCATCACAATCACAATCAATTGCTCATGCTTTTGACTGGCTTGCTCCAACTGACTGGTATTAATCAAGACAGCTGCATACTTGATATTGGTTGAAACCGAACTGATATTCGTTTCCATCAAAATCATGCGATAGATTTCTTCTTGTCCATAGCTATTAAAAACTTGAATCTGATAGATATGTCCTAGTTCTTTTTTCTCTAACTTAATCTTATCCAATCCCAAAAATCGGTTTCCAGAAAGAAGCTGGGTAAAATTCTTATCAAAGAGAATGACCTCCGTATTGGAGCTGACATTGGGCTTCACCTCAGTCTTACTAGTATCTGTAGCGGCATTCTCTAAATCTTTAATCTCTTCTGTTGCCCTATTTACAGCAAGCTGAATAACTGCTTGAGGATTTTCACTCAGCCCATGAAGCTTATCATCCACCGAAGTATAAAGACTCGAGTGCATGACCTGTAAAATAATCAGAGTCATGGCAGAGAAAATCAGAGTGAAGACACCAAAGTTGCGGATAAAATAACTAAAGTCATCCGCATACCATGTTTTTTTTAGTTTACTGAACATCTTTTAAAATATACCCAACACTGCGCAAGGTTTGCAAATTCTCTGCAAAAGTGGTTCCTTTTAATTTCTTACGGACTTTTGAAACATAGACTTCGACAACCGAAATCGTTGTATCACTATCAAATCCCCATAGACGATCAAAAATCTGAGTCTTAGGCAAAATAACATTTTGATTTTGAAGGAAATAAACTAGTAAATCGAACTCTTTGCCCAGCAATTCGACAGGAGTATCTTCAACCTTAACAGTATTTGTTGACAAATTAACTACAATATTTCCATAAGTCAAGGTATTTTCATTAAACTTACCTGAACGTTTGAGAAGGGCTTGAATCCGCATTTTGAGTTCTTCTAAGTAGAAAGGTTTGGTCAGATAATCATCTGCTCCCAGTTCAAATCCATGTCCCTTATCATCCAAACTTTCCTTGGCAGTCATGATCAGAACTGGAGTCATAATCCCCTTTTCACGCAATTCTTTCAAGACTTGGAAGCCATTTTTTTCAGGCAACATCAAATCAAGCAAAATCAAGTCATAGACGCCACTCTCAGCTTCGTAGAGACCTTCTTCCCCATCAAATACCTGCATGACATCCGCAAAATCGTCTAAAAAGTCAAATACCGAATTTGACAGGCCTAGGTCATCCTCAACCAATAAGATTTTTATCATGAGAAACTCCTCCTTATTAAAACCATTATACCAAATTTGCCTTAAAAAAAACTCAACTCTCTGCATTTTACATGAGATAGCTGAGTTTTCTTTTTATTTTGGGCTTATTTATGCGTTTCCGTATTGAAGAACGACTACTTCCACTGCAGCTTTTTCACGGTTAATCAAGTCAACACGCGCTGCAATTTCTTTGATTCCCATACCGATGTTACGGCTAAGAGCAAGGTCAGAAAGTTGCGGTTCAAAGAATTCCTTGTACTCTGCCAAGCGTTTCTGAGTCTTAAATACGTGTGCAGGAAGGATAACAAAGCTATCAAAGCTCATATCTCCTCCAAGGGCTGCCTTAATCCAAGCCCAGTTTTCACGCGCCCAAGACCAAGCTGTTTCCTGAGTTGCTTGGTGAGCTAGGAATTGGTAATACCAAGCAGACAAGTCCTGTGGTTTCACCACAAATTTGTCCTTCCAAGCAGCAATCAAAGTTTGGATATTGTCCGCATCTTTACTATAGGCAAGAGCAGCTGCCAACTGACGTTTAAAGACAGCATCTGTTGCATGAGTATAAGTATCAAGATAAAGTGCTAACAAGTCTTTAGTCTCATGATGTTTCATCTCATTGATCAGAACTTGTGAGCGAATAGCTGCTGGAAGTCCTGCAAGATTCTCCTTGTGAGCCGCGAAGATTTGGCTAGCGACTTGACTAGCTTCTGCATCATTTGAGCGAATCATCATAGAAACAGCCAACTGACGAACCAATTCATCCTCATCTGATTCTCCGTCTTTAGCTTCAAAACCAAGACGGTTATAGTTGTGACGAGCCAATTTAGCAACCAAGGCTTTGAAGGCTCTTTCAGCTTCTGTTCCTTCATCGATAAAGCGCTCAAGGGCAGAAATTACTTGAGAGACAGCTGAAACGACAAGGTAAGATTCTTCTTTAGCAAGTTTATCAAGGACTGGAAGCAAGTCTGCATAAGAAATGTGCCCTGCTTCAGCAAGCAAGCGACGTTCTTGGACGATTTGCAGTTTACTTGTATTATCAAGCTCAACTAGGTCAGCAAGAATAGCATCTAGCAAGTCTCCTTGATAGTCTGTAATGTAGTGAGCTGTATTTTCAGTGTTGAGACGAAGAGCTCCATCATTTTCAGCAAGAAGGGCTGCGTAGCCAGGGATTTCGATGCTTTCAGTTTCGAGTGTATCAGGCAAACCTTTCCAGTTGCTGTTTAGTGGCACAACCCAGAGACGGTTCTTGTCTTCGTGCTCGCCGATGAAGAATTGTTTTTGTGAAATCTTCAAGACATCATGTTCAACTTTGACAGTGAGAACTGGGTAACCAGGTTGTTCCAACCAAGAATCCATAAAGGCTGCGACATCACGTCCAGACGCTTGACCAAGGGCATCCCAAAGATCACGACCAATTGTATTGCTGTACTGATGTTTTTCAAAGTAGGCATGCAAACCTTTGGCAAAATCGGCATCACCCAGCCAACGACGAAGCATGTGCATGAGGCGACTTCCTTTGGCATAGACGATAGCTCCGTCAAAGAGTGTATTGATTTCATCTGGGTGTTTGACTTCGACGTGAACTGACTGAACTCCATCAGTCGCATCGCGTTCAAGAGCGTGAGGCACTCCACCTGTTTGGAAATCTTCAAAAATATTCCAGCTTGGCTCAATGGCATCCACACAGACATATTCCATCATGTTAGCAAAGCTTTCATTGAGCCAAAGGTCATCCCACCATTTCATAGTAACGAGATTGCCAAACCATTGGTGAGCCAATTCATGTGCCACAACAAGGGCAACTTGTTGGCGACTAGCAAAAGTTGAGTTCTCATCTACAACCAAGCAAACTTCACGGTAGGTCACAAGACCCCAGTTTTCCATAGCACCTGCTGAGAAGTCAGGAAGGGCGATATGGAGAGATTGAGGGATTGGGTATTTGACTCCGTAGTAATCTTCGTAAAACTCGATGGAGCGAACGGCGATGTCCAGTGAGAAATCAAGGTTAGATAATGGGTGAGCTTTGGTTGAGTAGACACCTACAAGGGTACCGTTTTTAGTTTTAGCCGTCACACCTTGCAAATCACCCGCAACAAAGGCTAACAAGTAAGAAGACATGCGAGGTGTTGTTTCAAACTTCCAGATACCTGTTTCCTTGCGGTTTTCCACATCAATCTCAGGCATGTTAGACAAGGCCACTTCACCTTCTGCTTGGTCAAAACGTAGAGAGAGATCAAAAGTTGCCTTGGCTTCAGGCTCATCCACACATGGGAAGGCTTCGCGCGCAAAATGGCTCTCAAATTGAGTAGACAATACTTCCTTCTTCACTCCATCAACTGTGTAATAAGAAGGGTAAATTCCTGTCATGTTATCTGTAATTTTTCCTGAGAAAGCGATAACCACTTCAACTTGACCTGCTTCCGCAAGTTCAATATGAAGGGCTTCATTGTCATGATCGACTGTGAATGGGCGAGCTTGATCTGAAATTTCTACAGAAGCGATTTCCAAGTCTTTTTGATGAAGGGAAATGCGGTCACTCTGTGCTTGACCACTAATAGTCACCTTCCCTGAAAAAGTCTTGGTCTCACGACTCAATTCTAAAAATAAATCATAATGTTCAGGAACAAATTGCTTAATAAAATGTTCAACTGCTTGCATAGTTTTCTCCTATTCTAAGTTTAAGAGCTAGAGCTCTTCTTCAAACAAACTTATTATATCATGTTTTGCTTAAGAAAAAAGGATTGGGCGGCGATTTCCAAAACTTTCTTCCTTCTAATAGTCTACAGTGGGTAGACCTTGCGAAATTCTTCTAAAACAACCTTGCTTTCAGGTGTAAAAGTCAGTCCTGCTTCTCTCAGCCACTCGGCGAAACAATCCTCATGAACCTGACGCCAATAGGCTAGGGATTTGTCACCTTCCCCTTCCTTAAAGGCATGTTGAGCAGAAACTTGATTGAAGGGCTGGACAGAAACCTTTGTAATTTTGACAATACAGACAGCCTGATTTTGACTGTCTAAAATGACATCAAATCTCCCTTCTTGAGGAAGAGATTCACCTTCTAGTGCGTAGAGGTCGTAAGCTGATGCAGTTGCCATCTTTTCACCTTTTAAAACCAAATCTGCCAAGAGATCGGCTTCCACTCCAAAAGCCCAAGCATCGATTTCATCTCCTATAGAGGGGTTAATTTTCTTATATGCATTCCACATTTCTTGCGGTGTCATGGGCGCTCCTTTGTAATTTCTTACTTTCTTCTTTTATATGTTTGAGATGGTCTGGATAGCCAATTTCTAAATCAAAAATCTCTGGAATAGAGCTGTAATGGAGAATGCATTCGATACCCATCTGATTCATTGTTTGTATGAAAGAAACATTCAGATAGCCTGCTACAGCAAAGTCAATCTTTTTCATCCTTGCTTTATCCTGCATATCTCTTAGCATAGCTAACATTATTGGACTTTCCATATCATGCCATTGACTGTTTCTCACAGTCGCAAAAACAAAAGAAGTTAAATCATTCATTCCAACTACAATCTTTGAAATGCCCGTTTCCAGTATCCTATCTAAGTCAAAATACGCTGATGGTAATTCAATCATCGTGCCGACTTTCCCAGTAAAACCATACTGACGCAACACTGTAATAGCTTGTTTTAACTGGTTGGCATCATTGACAAAAGGAAAAATAAGAGACAGATTGGGATTGGTTTGATAAACTTCTGTAACGACATGTGCTTCAGCCTGAAATTCATCCGGACACGCCAGTAAACGCCTAGTTCCTCTATATCCAAATAAGGGATGATTTTCATCAAAATACTCTTTAGTCCCCTTTAGACAATTAGCTTCTGTATTCGTTAATTCAGAAAAACGATACCAAACTTCTTCATCTGAGTACAGGGAGCAGATAGTCTCTAGATAATCTTTTACAAATTGCTGACAACTTGCTAATATGATGTTTTGATTAAGCTCTCTCAACAAGTATTCCCCACGAATCATGCCAACATGATGAAATAGTTGTGGGTAAACTTTTTCATCAAGTTTTTCGCCACTAAGAGCAAGTTGGTTTTTCATGTCCATTCACCTCGTCTTAAAAGATACAATATCAGATATCACTACATGAAACTTTCCTCTAGTTCAAAAGCTTCATAAGGTTCAACTAACTCATATCCTAAAAATTCTGCTACTTTTTTTGAAGCCTCGTTATGAGCATCCCAAAGTGGAAACATATCTCTATTTAAACTCTCTAGAATCATTGCAGCACCAAGCTTTTTAGCAAATCCATTTCCTTGTTCGTTTGGTCTAGTTGCAACTTCCACTTCAACTGCTCCACGGTAAACTAACCCT
Organism: Streptococcus mitis; assembly: GCF_946188375.1. GTDB lineage: Bacteria > Bacillota > Bacilli > Lactobacillales > Streptococcaceae > Streptococcus > Streptococcus mitis_CX. The sequence continues at coordinate 94,540 of NZ_CAMHUS010000007.1, read as the reverse complement.
GAGGAAATCCCAGCAATCAGTTCATTATTTTTAAGAATCACAAAGCCAAATCCACCTTTTAAAACAAAATCCTGATAGGACTCAAAATCCCCCTGTAAATCTTGTGACCATTCTTCCTCAGAAAAGCAGTTATAAATATGATTATCAATAGGCACAATATTGCAACCTTCCTCTAAATGAGTAACTAGATTATTTAAAAATTCAACTTGAAAATTTGCCTTATCTTTAAAAGAATAGCGAGTAAAAGAATTTAGCTCCACTTTCCGATGCAGAAAATCTTGCCAATTGGTATTTTCTGAAATAATAATCTTATAATCTAAACCATATTTCCTAACAAAATCTTCCCAAAATCTGGAATCCAACTCCCCTGCTAGGTATAGAAAATTCCCAACATCATAAAAGCTTGTTGTCCTATCACTGTTTCGGTAGACAGTTCCGATTTGAGATTTAAGACCATAGAGAATCATATTTTTCTTCCAAAACTTAGAAGTAAACCTTTCCAAAGTCCTCTTCCCTTAGTGAAAGAGCATAGTTGCCAGATCCAGGATCATAGGCGAAATGAAGAAGGGCTGTTGCCTTAAATCCTTCAGGTATAGCCTCATCGTCAAACCAGGTAAGAGACTTCCTCATCTCATCAAGTGAATCAAAGGAATTGAAAGGAAAGAGATGACGATCATCGTGTACACCCCTTACTTGGGGTTGACCACCGTTGTGCTTGAGATAAAAGTCCAACATAGTTTTTGGCAATTTCTTCCCAAGAATCTCCTCAAATTGTAAAAAATCTTCTTTTGAAATCGGTGAATCTGCATCTAGCACTCTAAACATGATTTCTCCCTACCAGTTTTACAACTCTTCCTCTAAACTCTTATCAATAAAGTCATAGACATTTGCAGCAATTTTTTGCATTTCTAAGGATCCTAAAGCACCTAAGTCATTTTCATAAATGCAATCATCTGCATTTTTCTTGATAAAGTAGGCCAAATCTCCTTCCTGTCCAATCATAAAGTAATCTGGTTCTACTTCCTCAATCTGATAAGTTTCATTACGCTCTTTTAGATCCTCTTTGGCATACAAACAGATACCAGTATCTCCAATTTCATAGGGGTCAATCTCTTCCCACTCTGTTAAAAACTGATAGTAAAGATTGGGCAAGACAAATCCAAACTCATCTCTTTTCATGGCGCACCTCCACATATTTACAAAATAGCAACTCTGCTACTTCAAGCTCCAGCCACCATCAATCATCAGGATTTGTCCCTGCATGGCGCTTGCTTTTCCACTTGCTAAGAAAAGGCTAATCTCTGCTATTTCCTCTGGCTTAATCCAACGCTTGATTGGTGTTTCACTCGACACCCAGTCAGCCAAGCCACCTGGTTCAAAGTCGGCAGCGGTCATAGCTGTCTTGACTGCTCCTGGAGCGATACCAAAGACCTGAATCCCAGCTTCTGCATAGTCTAGAGCCAACTGCTTGGTAAATCCAGCCAAGGCGTGCTTCGAAGAAGTATAGGCGTGACCACCTCCACCTGCTAGACTCGAAGCAATGGAGCACATATTGATAATGATTCCTTTTTTATTCTCCAGCATTTGTGTCAAATAATGACGAGTCAACTCTACTGGAGTAACGTAGTTGATTTCAAAAATCTCTTGAATTTCCTGCGCTGTCTGTTCCAAAAGTGGTTTGTAATCGTCCAAAATTCCCGCAGTATTGCACAAAACATCCACCCGAGGACACCAGTCAAAAATAGGCTCTAAGTTCAAGGTCAAATCTCTCTGTAAAAAGTGGAAATCACCCTCTAAGAGTGGATTTTCACCTTGGTCAACTCCATAAACTTGATAGTCCTTCTCTAAAAAAAGTCGAGCCTGAGCCAATCCGATACCTGAACTCACTCCTGTAATGAGTACACGTCTAGTCATGCACTTCTACCCAATCCGTCGCCAAAACATCACAAGGTGTCGGACTCCACATGGAAAAACCTTCTCCTTCGCCAGAAACGTTGATTAGGAAATAAGGTGTCACTTCAAGTGCAACCCCATTTTGCTCGATAGTGTCAAAAAGTTGGACATAGTTTTCAGCACCTCCCCAACCAGTTCGTACATATTTTTTCTTAGCCTTTAATCCAGGCAGAATTTCTTCAAATGTCATGTTTTCTCCTTTAATATCAATAATTCTCCCCTTCATTATAACAAAAAAACCGCTTTAAAACGGCTTTTTGACTGTGATTTATTTACATCTGCTTCTACTTACGGCAAATTATTCCCTGCTGCAAGATAAATTTCATACCATTCTTTTCTTGTTAAGCTAAAGTTTGCCGCTTGGCTAACTTCTCTCAAGTGCTTAGGATTTGTTGTACCTACGACTGCCTGCATTTTTGCTGGATAACGCAATATCCAAGAAATGGTAATAGTTGAAGGAGTTACTCCATATTTAAAAGCTAAACGGTCAAGTACTTGATTCAAAGCTTGAAATTTCTCATTTCCAACAAAGTTCCCTTTAAAATACCCGAATTGTAAGACAGACCATGCTTGAATGACCACATCGTGTAATTTGCAATATTCAAAAATGCTGCCATCTCGCATAGCTGCTTGACTATCTTCCATATTAACATGAAAACCTGATTCGAATCCTGGAGTAAAAGCCGCACTCAATTGTAGCTGATTAACAGCTAACGGCTGCTTGACATCTTTTTTAAGTAACTCCATCATCATAGGATTTTGATTAGAAACTCCAAAATTTCGAACCTTACCTTGTTTATAAAGGAGATCAAAGGCTTCTGCTACTTGGTCAGATTCCATCAAAGCATCTGGTCGATGAAGGAGCAAGCTATCTAGATGATCAATCTTCAATCTTTGCAAAATTCCGTCAACTGATTTTATAATATAGTCCTTAGAAAAATCAAAATAGGTAAATTCTTCAATGCGAATGCCACATTTTGACTGAATCCACATCTCTTCTCTTAAATCTGGACGTTTTTTTAGGACAAGACCTAACAGTTCTTCACAACGACCACGACCATATATATCAGCCAAGTCGAAAGCATTGATTCCAACAGACAGTGCTGTTTCTACAAGCTCTTCAACTTCTTTTACAGACTTATCTTCTATTCTCATCATTCCGAGAACAATTTCTGATAATTCTTTGTCATCTTGACCAATAGTTATGTATCTCATCAAATTTGTCTCCTTTAATTTCTAACATTCTTCCCTTCATTATAACAAAAAACCGCTTTGCAACGGCTTTTTGACTATATTTCACTCCATTTTATCTTCTTAAACCCACGGAACAAGAGAAAAATACCAATAAAAAGAACAGCTAAAGGAATGAATTTTGTAAGGAAAACATTTGAAATTCCCATCCACTCATAGTAACGAAGCAGAGAACCTACCACAAGATGGGCAACAATCATACTGACAAAGGGACGAAAGACCGCTTCTTTCCAATTCCAAATACTGATGACTAGAGAAAGCGTAAAAACAAGGAAACTATCCCAGGGAGCAGGAAGATAAAAGGCTCCTTCTTGTATGAAACTTCCCATTCCTACATATCCTAGAACGACTAGCAGAACAAGAATTCCAACGACAATATAAGTGCCAATTTTCATCTTAGGAGAATCTTGGACTAGCCCCCAACGTAAGATTGTGGCCACAAGTCCAAATCCAATCAGAAAAAGAAGAAGTTGCCCTAAAAATGTGAGCAAATTGACTGTTAAGAGAGAACCTTTAGAAAAATCACCCAGTAGATGATAGTAACGTAATATCGCTAGGACAAAAATTGGCGTCAAAAGGGACTCCTTGATAGAACTGCGTGGTGCTTCCTTGAGCATCTCTTTCATTATTTTTTTAGGATTCTTACCTAAATAATCCTCTGCACTCATGCCATCTCGTTCTGCTTCTGAGAAATCTAACATCATCAAATAAATCTGCTCTCTGAGATAGTCCTCATCATAGAGAAATCCAGCAAGATTAAAACTATCCCACAGTTCCTCAAAATACTGCTGATTCTCCTCAGAAAACTTATGCAGCAAAGCGTTTGTTTCTTCATAATACTTCATTTTCTTCATGGTTTACCCTCCATTCTTAATTCCTTCTACTTTTTGACTCAAATCGTCCCATTGTTGCCAAAAGACTGAGACACGCTCTTCTCCTTCTTTAGTTAACGAAAAATACTTCCGATCTGGACCATCTGGCGACGGACGCATGTCGCCTCTTATCCATTGATTTTTTTCTAACTTTTGCAACAAAGGATAAATAGTTCCTGGAACGATAGTGTCAAATCCAGCCTCTCGCAAAGTCTGAACCAACTCATAACCATACCGCTCTTTTTGACCAATCATATCCAAGACACAACCTTCAAGAACACCTTTTAATAGTTGAGTTTCTTTCATCACTTCTCCCTTCTATCTATTTTGTAATACATACTAGTAACTTCACCTATAATATACCATTTTCACACTAGTTTGTAAAGCATAATAGTTAAAGAAAAAAACAGAACTAGCATGAACTAGTCCTGTCTATTTTTATCCAATCACACTTCCATTTGGTACAGCTGAATCAACTGTAAGAAGGGTTAATTGTCCATCATGTTCAGCTGATAGGATCATCCCTTGGCTGACATATTTCTTCATCATCTTACGAGGTTTGAGGTTAGCAACGATTTGAACTTTCTTGCCGACCAATTCTTGTTCGTTTGGATAGTATTTGGCAATTCCTGAAAGGATTTGACGATCTTCACCATCACCAGCATCCAAGCGGAATTGAAGCAACTTATCTGAACCTTCTACTTTAGACACTTCTTTGACTTCTGCGACACGGATTTCGACCTTGTCAAAGTCTTCAAACTTGATTTCTTCCTTGTTTAGTTTGAGTTCGACTTCGTCTGGATTCCACTCTTTTTCGACAGCTGGCTTGTTGCCTTCCATTTGTTCCTTGATATAGGCGATTTCTTCTTCCATATCCAGACGTGGGAAGATTGGTGTTCCTTTGGCAACTACAGTTACACCTGCAGGGAAGTCAGCCAAGCTCAAGTTCTCAAGGCTAGCAACTTCTGCTAAACCAAGTTGAGTCAAAACTGCACGACTGGTTTCCATCATAAACGGTTCAATCAAGTGAGCTACAACACGAAGGCTGGCTGCCAAGTGACTCATAACACTTGCTAATTGGTCACGAAGAGCTTCATCCTTGGCCAAGACCCATGGAGCTGTCTCGTCGATGTATTTATTCGTACGTGAAATAAGAGTCCAGACTGCTTCAAGTGCACGTGGGTAGTCAACTGCTTCCATGTGTGTATGGTAGTCTGCGATTGATTGTTCTGCAACCTCAGCAAGAGCATGATCAAACTCTGTCACGCCCTCTACATAGGCTGGAATTTGTCCATCAAAGTACTTGTTAATCATAGAAACAGTACGGTTGAGGAGGTTTCCAAGGTCATTAGCCAATTCATAATTGATACGGCCAACATAGTCTTCCGGAGTAAAGGTTCCGTCTGAACCAACTGGAAGGCTACGCATGAGGTAGTAACGAAGTGGATCTAGTCCAAAACGCTCTATCAACATTTCAGGATAGACAACATTCCCTTTAGATTTAGACATCTTTCCGTCTTTCATGACAAACCAACCATGACCAATCAAACGTTCTGGCAATTTGATATCCAACATCATAAGAAGGATTGGCCAGTAGATTGAGTGAAAACGAAGGATGTCTTTTCCAACCATGTGGAAGACTGTTCCGTTCCAGAACTTGTCAAAGTTAGCGTATTCGTCTTGATCGTAGCCAAGAGCTGTCACATAGTTGAGCAGAGCATCAAACCAAACGTAGACAACGTGTTTAGGATTTGATGGTACTGGAACACCCCAGGTAAAGGTTGTACGAGAAACTGCCAAATCCTCTAAACCTGGCTCGATGAAGTTGCGAAGCATTTCATTCAGACGACCATCTGGAGTGATAAATTCAGGATGAGCTTTGAAAAATTCTACTAGACGGTCTTGGTACTTGCTAAGACGAAGGAAATAAGACTCTTCAGATACCCATTCCACTTCGTGACCTGATGGAGCGATACCACCAGTCACATTTCCGGCTTCATCACGGAAAACTTCCGCAAGCTGGCTTTCTGTAAAGAATTCCTCATCTGATACTGAGTACCAACCAGAGTATTCACCCAAATAGATATCATCTTGAGCAAGCAAGCGCTCAAAGACTTGAGCCACTACTTTTTCATGGTAGTCATCCGTTGTACGGATAAACTTATCGTATGAGATATCGAGTAATTGCCAGAGTTCTTTAACTCCAATTGCCATTCCATCAACATAGGCTTGTGGTGTAATCCCAGCTTCTTCTGCTTTTTGTTGAATCTTTTGACCATGCTCATCAAGACCTGTCAAATAAAAGACATCGTAGCCCATCAGGCGTTTATAACGTGCTAAGACATCACATGCGATAGTTGTGTAGGCAGATCCGATATGAAGTTTTCCAGATGGATAGTAAATCGGCGTTGTAATATAAAAATTCTTTTCAGACATAATTTTTCCTTTCCAGGCAAATGAAACCTGTTTTTCTAACACTTCATTATATCACATTTTTAATAATTTTCGATAGGGAAATCCATACAAAAACAAGATAGACAAGTGTCCATCTTGTTGATCTTATTCATAACGGAGAGCTTCGATTGGATCAAGTTTCGATGCCTTGTTGGCTGGCAAGACTCCAAAAACGATACCCACACTAGCCGAAACCGCAAGACTAAATAGGGCAACTGGGATTGATACTCCAACTTCTATACCCGCAATCAAGCCTTGCAATAGCAAACCTGCTAAGGCAGTTAAACCACTTGCAATTGTCAAGCCAATTAATCCACCTAACAAAGTCAAAATCATGGATTCAATCAAAAACTGGATTAAAATATTAGCACGTGTTGCACCCAAAGCCTTACGGAGACCAATCTCACGGGTACGCTCTGTAACAGAAACCAGCATGATATTCATAACACCAGTCCCTCCAACAAAGAGGGAAATACCTGCAATGGCACTAATAATCGTCGTCATAAAACTAAACGATTGTTGAACTTCTGCAAATGCAGCTGACTCATCTGATACTTGATATTCTCCCTGTTGCAAGCCAGCAAGCTCTGTCATTTTTCGTGCTAATTCTGGACCCAGAGTTTGAGTCAAGCTTGTGTCATTCACTCGAAAGACAATATTAGCTATTTCATCTACATTAAAATTCGCAGCAAGGGAAGTATTTGTAGTAATGGGCAAGCCACCAAAGCCATATATTTTTGAACGTTTAGCCTCTGGACTAGTATAAACCCCAATGACTCGATAACTAAAACCATTGACTTCTACAACCTTGTTAATAGCCTCTTGAGGAGAGCCAAATAAACTAATGGACAATTCTTCATCAAGCAAAATAACACTTGCAAACTCTTTGAAATCTTGCTCTCTCAGACTACGACCTGCAATGATTTCATTCTTAACAGCGTCCATATAGGTTCTATTCCCGCCTGTCAAATTGGCATTTTCAACCTTTTTATCTTTATAAGTCAAGATGGCGTTAGTTGAGTTGGTTACATAGTAATTATCCACTCCCTTGAGTTTGGCTGCCTCTTTAACCCAGGATTCTTGCGGTTTTGGCGGTTCAACATGAACTTCCTCTTCTTTTCCAGAAACCGTAAAAGCTGATTGTTTCTGAGTAAAAGACCCATCTTTACTTTTTTTAGAAGAGAAAAAGACACTAATATTCTTCTGAGATTTGGTCATATCTTTGTTGAGTTGACGAGATAGGGAATCACCTAGAGCCATAATCACAACAACTGATGAAACACCGATAATAATCCCAATCATGGTAAGCAAAGAACGCATCTTGTGAGCCATGATAGATGAAAAGGCAAATTTCAGATTCTGCATCTTAGTTTTCCTCCTTTTCTAACTGAACACTATCAGATGAAATAACTCCATCTCGAATGACAATCTGGCGTTTAGCATAAGCAGCTATTTCAGGCTCATGCGTTACCATGATAATGGTTTTTCCTTCTTTATTTAGTTCAACTAATAATTGCATGATTTGGTTACCTGTTTTGGTATCCAAGGCTCCTGTCGGTTCGTCTGCTAGGATAATAGAAGGATTGTTTACCAAGGCACGCGCAATAGCCACACGTTGCTTTTGACCACCAGATAATTCCGAAGGCAAATGATGACTACGTTCTGTCAATTCAACCTTATCTAGATATTCCTCAGCTAACTTGCGACGTTTTGAAGCCGAAACTCCCGCGTAAATCAAGGGCAATTCTACGTTTTGCAGAGCATTGAGTTTAGATAGAAGAAAGAACTGCTGAAAGACAAAACCGATTTGTTGGTTGCGAACCTTGGCTAGTTGTTTTTCACCAAGTCCAGCCACTTCTTGACCTTCAAGATAATACTCTCCACTACTTGGTGTATCCAACATACCAATCGTATTCATAAGAGTAGACTTACCCGAACCAGATGGTCCCATGATGGCAACAAATTCACCCTCGTTCACTTCTAGGTTGATATTTTTGAGAACCTGCAGTTCTTGGTCACCATTACGGTAACTCCTGCAGATATTTTTTAGACTAATTAGTTGCTTCATCAGCCTTCACCTCTTTTCCTTCCTCTAGAGAAGACGTTGGGTTACTGATGACCTTGACTCCATTTGTCAGACCTGAAGTGATTTCTTGGTTGTCTGCATCAGCATTGCCCAAACCAACTTCCACTTTCTTGGCCTTTTTCTGCTCGTCAAGCACCCAGACATAGTTCTTATCATTTTCAGTCACAACACTTGTTAGAGGAACCAAAATGGCTTTACTCTTATTCTTAACCTCAACACTTACTGAGAATCCTTGTTTCAAGTCACCGATTTCACTTGTAACATCGATGGTATATGGATATTTAGAACCAGAATTACCACCTGCTGCGGCAGTAGCTGCACTTGCTGCTTCACCACTAGTTTTAGGATAGTCAGAGATATAGCTAATCTTACCTGTCCAGCTCTTATCTTGGTAAACTTTAGAAGTAAAGGTTACTTCTTGTCCTACAGAGAGGTTGGCAAGGTTATATTCAGATAGTTCACCCTTAACTTGCAAGTTTTCATTACTTACGACATGAACGACTACTTGACTAGCTCCTGTTGGAGATTTAGAAACATTGTGGTTGACTTCAACCACAGTTCCCTCCAGGGTACTGAGAACCGTCATGGCATCCAACTGACTTTGAGCCTTACTTAATTGCGCTTCTGCATCTGCACGAGCATCACGGGCATCACCTAGTTGTGCATCAATAGATGAAACTGCATTTCCTGAGACTGGAGCTGGAGTTTGCCCTGCAGCTCCTTCGCCTCCTGCTGGTGCTGGTAACTGTGGAGCCGGAGCTGAAGCGGCTTCATTTCGTGCTTGATTGAGTTCATTGATATGACGATCTGCCTTAGCTACTGCTCGGCTAGCTGAATCATAGGCCGCCTGGGCTTCTGAACTACTGTACTTGACTAAAGCCTGTCCTTCGCTGACCTTATCACCCACAGAAACAAGGATTTCATCTAAATCTCCCTTACTAGCATCAAAATAAACATATTGTTCATTTTTTGCTGTTACTGTCCCTGACAATAAAACAGAGGACGCCACGCTTCCTTCCTTGGCAACAACAAGATGAGTAGGCTCATCTTTTACAGCGGTCTGAGATGGTTGTCTAAAGAGCAAAATCCCCCCAGCACCTAATACAACTACACTTGCAGCACCGATTGCTGCATACAATTGCCACTTTTTAGCTTTACGATTCTTCTTCATAATGAAACTCCTTTTTGATTTAAAGTCCTTAACAATATTATATAAAAATTAGCAAATATAAACAATAACCGTTCAGAACGAAATAATGACATTTCAGGATTTGATTATTGTTCGGAATCTATTTTTATTACCATTGTACTAGTTATAGAATACACTTTATTTTTCCTTTTTGCAAGCCTTTTCTTTAATTTTTTTGAACGTAGCAGATTTTTGCAATCAGATAAAAAAAAAGATAGAATATGACTATCAAAAAATGACACTCTACTATTTCAAAGAGTATAAAGGAGTTTTCAATGAGAGAATACGATATCATTGCTATCGGTGGAGGTAGCGGAGGAATTGCTACCATGAACCGTGCTGGTGAACACGGAGCCAAAGCGGCCGTTATTGAGGAAAAGAAATTAGGTGGAACCTGTGTCAACGTCGGTTGTGTTCCTAAAAAAATCATGTGGTACGGGGCGCAAATCGCTGAGACTTTCCATCAATTTGGAGAAGACTACGGCTTTAAGACTACTGATCTTAACTTTGACTTTGCTACCCTACGTCGCAATCGTGAAGCCTATATTGATCGTGCTCGTTCTTCTTATGATGGCAGTTTTAAACGCAACGGAGTAGACTTGATTGAAGGCCATGCTGAATTTGTAGATTCTCATACTGTCAGCGTAAATGGTGAACTGATTCGTGCTAAACATATCGTGATTGCTACTGGTGCCCATCCAAGTATTCCAAATATTCCTGGTGCTGAGCTAGGTGGCTCTTCTGATGATGTATTTGCTTGGGAAGGATTACCAGAGTCAGTTGCTATTCTAGGCGCGGGTTATATCGCCGTTGAATTGGCTGGAGTACTCCACACCTTTGGTGTCAAGACAGACCTCTTTGTTCGTCGTGATCGTCCTTTACGTAGTTTTGATTCTTACATCGTTGAAGGTCTGGTAAAGGAAATGGAAAGAACAAACTTGCCACTTCATACTCACAAAGTCCCTGCCAAGTTAGAAAAAACTGCTGATGGCATTACCATTCATTTCGAGGATGGTACTAGTCACACAGCTAGTCAAGTTATCTGGGCTACTGGTCGCCGTCCAAACGTTAAGGGCTTGCAACTTGAAAAAGCTGGAGTAACTCTGAACGAACGTGGCTTTATCCAAGTGGATGAATACCAAAATACTGTTGTTGAGGGAATCTACGCTTTAGGTGATGTAACAGGCGAAAAAGAACTAACTCCAGTTGCTATCAAGGCTGGACGTACTTTGTCTGAACGTCTCTTTAACGGCAAAACAACTGCAAAAATGGATTACTCAACTATTCCAACTGTTGTCTTTTCACACCCTGCTATCGGAACGGTTGGTTTGACAGAAGAGCAAGCTATTAAAGAATACGGTCAAGACCAAATCAAGGTTTACAAATCAAGCTTTACGTCTATGTACTCTGCTTGCACTGACAACCGTCAAGAAACACGTTTCAAATTGATCACAGCAGGTTCAGAAGAAAAAGTTGTCGGACTTCATGGAATTGGCTATGGTGTTGATGAAATGATTCAAGGATTTGCCGTTGCTATCAAAATGGGAGCAACCAAGGCAGACTTTGATGCAACTGTGGCGATTCACCCAACTGCATCTGAAGAATTTGTAACTATGCGTTAATCGAAATAAAAGAAGCTGATACAAATGTATCTGCTTCTTTTTTGATGTTTTCGAATCGATGAAAACAACTTAACCAATAAGCAAAATCGGCCGTTACAGTTTTTGTTACCTTGTTTTAAAAAATTGGTTGACAATAATTACTCTACGAGTATAATAGTTACTATACATCAGAAAAGAGGTTAACTATTTTGAAAAAAGCTCATATTTATGCTATCCCTGCTATTGGAGCTGCTCTCATTGCTGTTTTGGCACAAATCAGTCTTCCAATTGGACCTGTTCCCTTCACTCTGCAAAACTTTGCAATCGGCTTGATTGCTACTGTCTTTAGACCGAGAGAGGCTGTACTTTCTGTTGGACTCTATCTTCTTCTAGGTGCTATCGGTCTTCCTGTCTTTGCAGGAGGTGGAGCTGGTTTTCAGGCTTTAGTTGGCCCTACTGCAGGCTATCTTTGGTTTTATCTCGTTTACTCTGGACTGACTTCCTCTCTAACCAACAGCAAGAGTGGTGTTATCAAGATTTTTCTTGCAAACCTCTTGGGTGATTCCCTTGTCTTTGTCGGCGGGATTCTCAGCTTGCATTTCCTAGCTGGAATGCCATTTGAAAAAGCTCTTATTGTAGGGGTATTTCCCTTTATCATTCCAGACCTTGCTAAACTTCTGGCTATTAGTTTTATTAGCCGTCCGCTACTTCAACGCCTTAAAAATCAGGCTTACTTTGCTAACTAAAAAAGGATATCGAGTTGTCATGACTCAGTATCCTTTTCTTTCATTTTGAAAACTTAGTTGCCTTTAAAGGCATCCACCATTGTTTGAAATTCTTCATTTGAGAGAGTAATTCCCTTGCCCATTTTAGTATGGTCTGGACTCCAAGCACGAATATCAAACTTTGCAGGAGCACCATTAAAGCTCACACGGTTGATTTCCTTGGTCCAACCTTTTTCGTTTTCAGAAAGAGTCAACAAGTGCTCTTCGATTTCAAATGTAAATTCTGCCATTTTCTTCTCCTTTTTTAGCTTTCATTTGATTATTCGTAAAATCTTGTAGATTTTAGGAAAATTTTATATAATATTGATATAAAAGAAGGGAGGCCACTATGAGACATAAATTCCAGCAAGTTCTAGATAAAATACATGACTTTTTAAATGGACATGACCAACCTGACCAGACTGAAAGCAACTCCCTTACAGCCACTATTGAAGAGGCTATCCAGAAACAAACCGCTGTTCACCTTATCTTGTCTGAGACAAGCTTTACAGGTGACATCATCAAATACGATCAGCAACGCCAGCAAATTATCGTGAAAAATTTTGCCAAAAATGTGACCCGTATTATCCGCATAAGCGATATTCAACGCCTGCGATTTGTCCCTTCAACCGTCCAAACAGCCCAAAAAAATAGATTTAAGAAAGAGTGAGATGTAGTTGCTTCATCCCACTCTTTTTTCTTAGCGAATTTGTTCAAAATGTAAATGAACTGCGATATGATCTCCATAACCACTTCTTTCCAAGTCACGTTGTAGACGATAGGAAATGTAGTGTTCTGCAATGGTAATGTAACCTGCACCCAGTAAACGATGTTCAACCATAGACTGAATCATGCTGATGGTAGCACGTTCCACCTTGGCTTCTTCCAAATCCAAAACCACTTTCTTAGTGACTTGTGCAAGGTTTTGACGCAAATCATCTGTCAATACATAGACAGTCTGGGCTGCCTTTAAGATAGCTTGGTAAATCTTATCTGGATTAAATTCAGCAATTTCTCCATCACGTTTGATTACTTGCATAGGTTTCTCCTTTATTCTTTGTTTTCTTTGATTTCTGCCAGCATTTTTTCTTCTTCTGCTGTCAGTTGATAATGTTCAAGCAAATCCGGTCTGCGTTCATAGGTTTTCTTCAAACTCTCATACAATCGCCACTGACGAATCTTTTCATGGTGACCACTCATCAATACATCTGGTACAACCATACCTCGATAATCATAGGGACGTGTGTACTGAGGATATTCAAGAAGGCCAGAAGAAAAACTATCATCTTGGTGGCTGGACTCCTTGCCAATCACTTCTGGAATCAGGCGAACCGTCGCATCAATCATGGTCATGGCCGCCAATTCTCCACCAGTTAAGACATAGTCACCCAGGGAAATCTCATCTGTCACCAAGGTCTTAATACGCTCATCATAACCCTCATAGTGCCCACAGATAAAGATTAACTCTTCCTCTTGAGCCAAATCCTCAGCATAAGCCTGATTAAACTGCTTTCCAGCAGGATCGAGGAGAATGACGCGCGGATTTTTCTTTTCAATAGCATCAAAGGCATCGAAAATGGGTTGGGCTCGGAGCAACATCCCCTGACCTCCTCCGTAGGGCTCATCGTCGACATGGCGGGCCTTTTCAGCATATTCTCGAAAATTATGATACTGGATATCCAAGAGCCCTTTTTCTCGAGCCTTTCCAACAATTGAGTGCTCCAGTGGAGAAAACATCTCTGGAAAGAGGGTTAAAATATCAATCTTCATCGTCTAACCCTTCTAAGATTTCCACATCGACGCGGTTATTAGGAATATCAACATTGAGAACCACTGGTGGGATATAAGGTAATAATAAATCACGCTTTCCTTTCCGCTTGACCACCCAGACATCGTTGGCACCTGGTTGCAGGATTTCCTTGATGGTTCCAATCAGGTTCTCTCCCTCATAGACTTCCAAACCGATAATCTCATGATAATAAAATTCACCATCGTCTAGGTCATTCAAATCTTCCTCAGCGACCTTGAGACTGTACCCCTTGTACTTTTCGATAGCGTTGATATGGTACATATCTTTGAATTTAATAATGTCAAAGTTCTTCTGTTTACGGTGGCTAGCGATGGTCACTGTTTGAACAAACTGATCTTTTTCATCAAACAAAGCCAGCTCAGCCCCTTTTTTAAACCGTTCTTCTGCAAAATCCGTCACAGACAAGACTCGCATCTCACCCTGCAACCCCTGCGTATTGACGATTTTCCCAACATTAAAGTAGTTCATCTTGTCTCCTGTACTCTATTTCTATCCATCTTATTCGGACAATTCTCGAATAATAGTCACAATTTTTTCTGATTCTGACCATTGTAAATAATGGTGATTCCCTCCTAAAATGAGTTTAGTATTGGAAGTCCAATATTCTGATTCTCTGTACTCTTTTTCTCTATAAGGCTGACAAAAAATAAATACAGGGACATGAGATTGTATTGATAAATTCTCAAAATCTTCCTCAGTAATCTCTCCAGATATCTGAAATTCTGGATCTTGATTTTCCAACTCTAAGCCTTTTTCTTGCATTATTTCCCAGATTTCTTTATTAATTTCAGGGCTAAATGTTGCTTGAGTTAAGTTCTTAAAATAAAATTCAGGACCACACTCCTCAATCAGCCTCATCTGCTCTTCCATTTCTGGATAAGGATTTTCTGAAAAATCAGCAAACATGACGTTTTTAGTTGTCGGTTCAATTGCTACTAAAGCCTGACACTTAATTGGTTTGTTGAGCAATTTACAAGCTAAAATTCCACTCAAACTATGTACACAAAGTATATATTCAGAAATCCCTAATTCTTCAAGTACTTCATAAACCGCATCTGCAAGATTATCTAGATTTTTTCCAGCTTGGTCATGAATCGGACTCCTACCTGTGTTCGGAAAATCAATTGTCAAATAACCAATTGTAGGAGGAAGTTTTTCAAGTATAAGTGAAAAATTTTCATAACTTGGTAGCAAACCTGCGCCACTTAAACAAACTAGTATTTTCTTTTGCTTTTGATAAGTAACAGAGAGACTACCAATTTCTGTAGATACTTCAAACCTCTTCATAAAGAAATCCACTCGTTCTATATAATGAATTATTAAAAATCCTTATCCTTTATTTTATCACGTTCCAAAGATTTTCTCAAGTTAGAGGAAAATACATAGAGGGCCCGCTATAGTCCAAAAAGTGCTAATATTTTCCTCTTTAATGTTAATTTATATTTGAAAGATGAGATATTTACATTCCCGTTATACATATTGCTATAAAATGTATATTCCCCAATTTCACCCTGACTTGTTTTCCATTTCATTCTTAAACTAGGCATATTCTCTGGTAAATTTGTATGAATCAATAAGCATGTATAATTCTTTAAATTTTTAACTGTATGCAGTTTATTATTTACAATCAAACAATCGTTTCTTGAATCATAGTTTAAAGAATAAAATTCTACTATTTCAATATCAACTTCTTTGGGATAAAAAATCAAATGATTAAAAGGTTTGCTACTTATATTATGTGTAAATTCATGAATATAGTGAAAATTTGTATGTAAAGATTCAAACTCGAATGGTTTAATTTCCTTGATTTCAATATTATTGATATAAACCTTATTTTGGAACGTTATCTTTATAATCACAGCAATAAATGTTGCAATTTGTAAAATTCGTAATAGCCAATCAATATACATTGACCAATCTATGTTAAAAACACAATCAATATTCATTCTTTTTTCAGTTTTCTTTCAAAAAGCCTTCCAAATCTCGTTCATGCTGATATTTGATAGCCGCCTTTTTGTCTTTTTCAAAAATGGTCTTGGTTAGATCTATGTCGTTGATGGCCGCAATTGCGACAGTGTAGTGAATGATATCAGCCAATTCTTTTGCTAGTTCCTCGTTCGAATCTTGAACTCCCTCTTTTCGACCAGAGCGTCCATTTAAAACCTCAGCAACTTCTCCAACTTCTTCTACTAGCTTAATAAAAAGCCCTTCTTCTGTTCTAGATTGTCGGTAATGGTCAAGTAAATATTCCTCTAGTTGTCTAACTGTTAAATCTCTCATTCTTTCTCCTTGCAAAAAAAGCGAGACATCCGTCCCGCCCTTCTTATTTTTCGTCAATAACGATTCTTACTTTTTTATCTTCAGTTGGGACAGAGTAGACAATCGTTCTTATCGCAGAAATAGTGCGACCCTTACGACCAATTACACGACCCACATCGCTTTGATCAAGATCCAAATGATATTCCAAAAACTCTGGTGTATCTTCAATCTTGATAGTTAAGGCATCTGGTTGTGAAATCAAGGGTTTCACAATCGCAATAATGAGATTTTCAATCGTATCCATCTGTCAACCTACTTTAAACTTATTTTGAGAATTTAGAATCGTGGAATTTCTTCAATACACCTTCTTTTGAAAGGATGTTGCGAACTGTATCTGAAGGTTGAGCTCCATCAGCCAACCATGCAAGAACGCGGTCTTCTTTCAAAGTTACTTGGTTTTCAGCAACAAGTGGGTTGTATGTTCCAACTGTTTCGATGAAACGTCCGTCACGTGGTGAACGTGAATCTGCTACGTTGATACGGTAGAAAGGTTTTTTCTTAGAACCCATACGAGTCAAACGGATTTTAACTGCCATTTTTAAAGTCTCTTTTCTTATTTTTTATTTCGGTGAAATAGCTGAGCTATTTAGCACATGTTCTATTATAGCAGATTTCTGACAGGTGTCAAGAAAAAAACTTGACATACTATAAAATTTTTAAACCATTTAGAAATTTGTTAGAAGTAGGAAATAAATGTTTGAAAGAAGCTATCCGTGAATACTATTTTATACTCAATGAAAATCAAAGAGCAAACTAGGAAGCTAGCCGCAGGCTGTACTTGAGTACGGCAAGGTAAAGCTGACGTAGTTTGAATTTGATTTTCGAAGAGTATTAGAAACATTTTATAAAGACCATCAAGTCAAGCCCTTCATATCGCCTGAACGAGATTTGGATACTTGGCTCCTAAATCCCAAGCCTGCTCCCAAGCGAAATATCAAGGATTTTAAGAATGATATCTACTAATTAATTTATAAAATATGAATTAATAGATTATAAATAGGGGAATAGTTTAGTTCTGTAAAAATTAACTTCTACACCTATAACGCTTATTCTGACAGACTTTATAACAGTCTAAGAAAAAAGTAGAGATTCATAGAGTATCTAGATTTTCCAAATAATTGCCACCTTGGCACATAAATTCTTGCTTTCCAGATTTAAATGTGATATATTTATAACATAAAATTTAAGTGTTATATATTTATAACATAAAAAAGGAGTCTATCATGAAAAAAAGTCAAAAAATGCGTGGCCTCATTGCAGTGATTGCCGTAGCTCTCTTTATTGATTTTATTGTTTTATTTGGTTCTAATCTTAGTTGGGGACCCAAGTTAGTTATTACTGGTATTTCAGTGCAAGGTCAAATTGTAGCTATTTGGAGCTGGCTACATATGAAACTATGGTCTCATAAAAGTCAGAAAGGTAAGGGAAAGATTATTTTTGACTTGTCTGCTAAGCTTTACACGATACTTTTGTTTGCAGCAAGCATTTTTTATACAGTAGGAATTTGGGTTGCGACCCCAAGCGAAAGTTCTGGTATTAAAGAATGGATTTTGGGAATTGGCCTCGCTATTGAAGTGATTGCATTTGGTTTTTTCTCTTTAAAAAATGTCAAGGAAACTCCGGACGAACGCTTTTATGCTAATTTAGCAAAGGCAGCTAGCTTGATGTTGGTTTTTATACTAGCCACACTGATGATCCTAGCAGTTATCATTGGGTATATGGGGCCTCTCACTCTTTACATGGGGCAGATATTTATTAGCATAGCTGCCTTGATTTGCATCTTTGCGGTTGTATATTTTATCTTGGAACGTAGAGGATAAGCATGGCCAAAGAAAGCAAGATTATTACTAATCTCAAATCTGTTCGTGAGTCCACAGGCATGACCCAGCAGGAGTTAGCCGACCTCATCGGCATGCGACGCGAGACAATTCTGCACTTGGAAAATAATCGTTACAACCCTTCGCTGGAAATGGCTCTTAAAATTGCTCAAGTTTTTAATCTGAAAGTAGAAGACCTCTTTGAACTCAGACAGAAAGAGGAAGCATAATTCTTTTCGAGACCTATTATTAAGTTCATTGACTAATTAGGAATTGAAGCCAAAAGAAAAAATCCTTTGAAAATGTGCTCTTTTAAAATATAGCAATTCTTTCGAATTAACCTTTACTAATTGTGATGCTTTACGAGCTTTCTTAAGATCTGGTTCCCTAAATACTTTGAGTACACTTATGGCATTGATACCCCTAAGCATCTAAAAACTCTGGTGGAAAAAGGTTATACTCTTGTCGAAACTGCATTTGACTCACTTAACCATCTAAATGCTACTATGAAAAAGAATATTCTGAAAAGCAAGGGAATTACAAGACTGTCTAAGATGAAGGCTACAAATTTGGTCAAAGCCCTTCATGACAACTTTCAGAAGAAGAATTAGCAATCGTGGCTACAAATTGACTCCAAAGGGGGAGCAGATACTGGAACAATACAAGGATATTATCGACCGTCATCCAAAGAAGAATCTTTAATCAACCAAGTCAGGTTGATTTTTTTGTAGATTATTCAAAACACTTATAAAACATTACAAACGTTGACAATCGCTTACAAAAGAGGTATATTAGTATTGAAAGGGGGAATTCATATGTACCAAGAACAACGATTAGAAGAAATCATTAAACTTTTAGAGGATAGAGGAAGTCTATCAGCAAAAGAAATGGTTGACTATTTCCAAGTATCCAAAGATACCATCCGCAGAGATTTTTCTATTCTCGCAAAAGAGAAACGAGCAAAAAGAACTCATGGAGGTTTATTGCCAATTCAAAAGCAAAGGATTCTTGGTTTTCAAGGTCGAGCAGAACAATCTTCCAAAGAAAAAGAGAAAATTGCTCATTTAGCTACCCAACTTATTTCTGAATCACAATTAATTTTCTATGATGTTTCAACAACTGTACTTGAGTTAGCAAAAATAACAGATAAAAAAGTCACTATTTTCAGCCATTCATTAGATAATGCGCTTATTCTAGGAGGGAAAGAAAATGTCGATTTTCACATTCTAGGTGGACGATTTCATAAAAAAAATCGTTTCTATTACTCATTAGAAGAATCGGACATTTTAAACTCTATTAAGTTTGATTTAGCTTTTTTTGGAGCTGCAAGTCTTTCAGATGGTCAAGTTAGTTTTGAAGACCAAGAAGATGTTCTAATGAAAAAGAGAGCATTTAAAACAAGCAAAACTCGTGTCTTACTGGCTGAAACCAGTAAAATAAGCAAACACTCTCACTTTATTCTTTCTGAACTAGCTGATTTTGATTATTGGATTACAGACAAAGAACCCGATATAGAAATTCAGAAATATTTAGATGGTAAAACAACTATTCTATTTTAAAAGAGGTTAACTATGACAAATATTAAATTGATTATAACCGATATTGACGGAACAATTTTAGACAAAAATCACCAGATAGACTCTTATTTGCCAGAACTGATGCCAATTTTAAAACAAAAAGAAATCCCTTTTGTCTTAGCTTCTGCTCGCTCACCTCTCGGTATTGCTCCAATCTCTAAAGAACTAGGTATTAGTAACTTCCCAATCGCATGTTATAACGGTGCCCTTATCAGTAAGGGGGATGAGGTCCTAAGTCAGCATTCTATTGATAAAAAAGAATTAACATTTCTTCATGATTTTTTAAAAAGAGAATTTCCGACAGTTTCTATCAATGTTTATTCTGGACAAGATTGGTTTGTTAATACTTTAGATAAATGGGTACAAATCGAAGCCGATATTACTGGAGAAAGTCCAAAAGTTACATCTATAACAGATTTGATAAAAGAGGAATATACTCTTGTTCATAAACTATTATTAATTGATAAAGCAGACACTATACAGAAACTGCAAAACACCTTATCCATTATGGATTTCCCTCAAACGGATTTTTATCTCTCCAAGAATAACTATCTTGAAGTCACACATAATCAAGTATCTAAAAAACAGGCTCTGTTAGAATTGGCTAACTACTATCAAATTTCCCCAAAGGAGATTATGGCCTTGGGTGACAATTATAATGATGTTCCCATGATTGAAACCGCAGGCCTTGGTATTGCAATGGGAAATGCACCTACAGATGTCAAATCCTGTGCAAATGCAGTAACAGATTCTAATGAACAAAATGGAGTAAGTCAAGCTATAAAGTTATATGTGTTATCAGAATAATCTCTATTGATATTTGAAATAAACTTCCTTTTAGGGTACAATGGTAGAAATAAATTTTTGAGAGGAACAGAATGAAAAAACTAGCAACCCTTCTTTTACTATCCACTGTAGCCCTAGCTGGGTGTAGCAGCATCCAACGTAGTTTGCGTGGTGATGACTATGTAGATTCCAGTCTTGCTGCTGAAGAAAGTTCCAAAGCAGCTGCCCAATCTGCCAAGGAGTTAAACGATGCTTTAACAAACGAAAACGCCAATTTCCCACAACTATCTAAAGAAGTTGCTGAAGACGAGGCTGAAGTGATTCTCCACACAAGTCAAGGAGATATCCGTATCAAACTCTTCCCTAAACTCGCTCCTCTAGCGGTTGAAAACTTCCTCACTCATGCTAAAGAAGGCTACTATAACGGTATTACCTTCCACCGTGTCATCGATGGCTTTATGGTCCAAACTGGAGATCCAAAGGGAGACGGTACAGGTGGTCAGTCTATCTGGCATGACAAGGATAAAACTAAAGACAAGGGAACTGGTTTCAAAAACGAGATTACTCCTTATCTCTATAACATCCGTGGTGCTCTTTCTATGGCTAATACTGGTCAACCAAACACCAATGGTAGCCAGTTCTTCATCAACCAAAACTCTACAGATACCTCTGCTAAACTCCCTACAAGCAAGTATCCAAAGAAAATCATCGAAGCCTATAAAGAAGGGGGAAACCCTAGTCTAGATGGCAAACACCCAGTCTTTGGTCAAGTGATTGACGGTATGGATGTTGTAGATAAGATTGCCAAAGCAGAAAAAGATGAAAAAGACAAGCCAACTACTGCTATCACAATCGACAGCATCGAAGTGGTAAAAGACTAAGATTTTATACTCAATGAAAATCAAAGAGCAAACTAGGAAACTAGTCGCAGGCTGTACTTGAGTACGGCAAGGCGACGTTGACGCGGTTTGAATTTGATTTTCGAAGAGTATTAAATCTTAAAAACCAAAAAATACAGTATCCACATTCGGTACTGTATTTCTTTTACTCTCATTCTTAAGTTAAATTATTAAAATCCCATATTTGGTCCATCCAGCCTTCATAGAAGTCTGGTTCGTGACAGACCATAAGAATAGATCCCTTGTATTCTTTGAGAGCACGTTTGAGTTCATCCTTGGCATCCACATCCAAATGGTTGGTCGGCTCGTCCAGCACTAAAACGTTGTTTTCACGATTCATCAAGAGACAGAAACGAACCTTGGCTTGTTCCCCACCTGACAAAACCTGAATTTGGCTTTCAATATGCTTGGTTGTCAAACCACAACGGGCAAGGGCTGCACGGACTTCTGCTTGATTAAGGGCAGGAAAGGCATTCCAGACAGCTTCAAGAGGTGTTTGACGATTGCCTCCTTCTACTTCCTGTTCAAAGTAGCCAAGTTCTAGGTAGTCTCCACGTTCAACCTCTCCAGCGATTGGTGGAATAATGCCCAAGAGGGACTTCAAGAGAGTTGTTTTCCCGATACCATTTGCCCCGATAATAGCAACCTTTTGATTACGTTCAAAGGTAAGATTTAAAGGCTTGGTCAGAGGACGATCATAACCAATTTGCAAATCCTTGGCTTGGAAAATAAAACGCCCTGGTGTACGAGCTGGTTTGAAATCAAAGGATGGCTTTGGTTTCTCACTTTGCAGTTCGATAATATCCATCTTATCCAATTTCTTCTGACGGGACATGGCCATGTTTCGTGTTGCAACACGCGCTTTGTTTCGGGCAACAAAGTCCTTAAGGTCTGCAATTTCTTTCTGCTGACGTTCGTAGGCTGCCTCTAGCTGAGATTTTTTCATAGCATAGACTTCTTGGAACTGGTAGTAGTCACCAGAATAACGCGTCAGCTGTTGATTTTCCACATGGTAAACAATATTGATAACGTCATTTAGGAATGGAATATCGTGTGAAATAAGGACAAAGGCATTCTCATAGTTTTGGAGATAGCGCTTGAGCCAATCAATATGCTCAGCATCCAAGTAGTTGGTCGGCTCGTCCAACAGCAAGATATCAGGCTTTTCAAGGAGGAGTTTAGCCAAAAGTACCTTGGTTCTTTGCCCACCTGACAAAGAGGTTACATCTGTATCCATGCCAAAGTCCATAACACCAAGGGCACGCGCTACTTCGTCAATCTTAGCATCCAAGGTATAGAAATCACGACTCTCCAAACGGTCTTGAAGTTCTCCCACTTCTTCCATGAGAGCATCAACATCTGCTCCGTCTTCAGCCATTTCCATATAAAGGTCATTGATACGGGCTTCTGCTTTGAAAAGCTCATCAAAGGCTGTACGGAGCACATCACGTACCGACTGCCCTTCAGCAAGGACAGAGTGCTGATCCAAGTAACCAGCAGTCACATATTTGGACCACTCAACCTTCCCTTCATCTGGCAGCATTTTACCAGTCACAATGCTCATAAAGGTTGATTTCCCTTCACCATTGGCACCGACCAGACCGATATGTTCCCCCTTTAGGAGACGGAAGGACACATCTTCAAAAATTGCACGGTCACCAAAACCGTGACTCAGATTTTTAACTTCTAAAATACTCATTTTAATTCCTTATCTTGTTTTTATGTAATCGTTTATAGAGGAGCCAAGCCAGATAGCCACCCAAGGTATTGGTCCACAAATCATCAATTTCAAAGACGCGATTAAAATCAAAGAAAAAGTCCAAGACTAACTGCGTACACTCGATTCCAAGGCTCACTAGAAAACTGAAAAAAATCACTTTTCTTGTTTGCCTCAAGTTTGGAAAGAGATAAAGGAGTTGGAAAATCAGAGGAAAAAGTAAGAAAATATTGAGGATATTTTGTAGAAAAATCCAACATAATTGTCCTATATCACTCACTTCGCCCAGTTTCCAGAGAGAATTGAAAGGAGTTAAAAGAAAAACCAGGCGTCCAAGATGCTGAATACCTGGAGTTTCCACTCCCACAGGAGAGTGTTCTTGAGGAGTAAAGCAAAAATAGACAATGCAAATGCTATAGAAAATAACTCCCCAGACCAAAACATGATTATAAGTTTTCTTCATCATTAAGGATTGACTGCTGCGACTGCTTTCTGGCGGTCACGTTTCATTGTATTAGAACGCAATTGTCCACAAGCTGCATCAATATCAGTACCATGCTCTTGACGAACCACACAGTTGACCCCTTTTTTCTTAAGCGTATCATAGAAAGCCAACACGCGATCTTTGGGACTACGGCTATATTGATCATGCTCACTAACTGGGTTATAAGGAATCAAGTTTACATAAGACAATTTCTTGATATTCTTGAGCAATTCAGCCAATTCCAAGGCTTGTTCTACACCGTCATTGACTTCATTGAGCATGATGTATTCAAAGGTCACACGGCGATTGGTTGTTTCGATATAGTACTCAATAGCGGCAAAGAGTTTTTCAATCGGAAAGGCACGGTTAATCTTCATGATGCTTGAGCGCAGTTCATTGTTAGGTGCGTGAAGAGAAACGGCAAGATTGACCTGAACTCCTTCATTAGCAAAATCACGAATTTTATGGGCCAAACCTGAGGTTGAAACCGTAATGTGACGAGCACCGATAGCCATTCCCTTGTCATCATTTATGGTACGAACGAAATTCAAGACATTGTTGTAGTTATCAAAGGGTTCACCGATTCCCATGACAACGATATGGCTGACGCGTTCATCCTGACCACGCTCATCAAAGTATTTCTGAACCAGCATGATTTGCGCTACGATTTCACCGTTATTGAGGTCACGTTGTTTCTTAATCAAACCAGAGGCACAGAAGGTACAACCGATATTACAGCCGACCTGAGTGGTCACACAGACAGATAAACCGTAGTGTTGACGCATGAGTACTGTCTCAATCAGCATTCCATCTGGCAATTCAAAAAGATATTTAACTGTCCCATCAGCAGACTCTTGAACGATACGTTGTTTCAAGGGATTGACCACAAACTGGTCATTAAGCTTAGCAATCAAATCCTTGGAAAGGTTGGTCATCTCTTCAAATGATTGGACACGTTTACGGTAGAGCCATTCCCAGATTTGATCTGCACGGAATTTCTTTTCTCCCTGCTCCAAAACCCATTCCTGCATGGTTTGGCGTGTTAAACTATAAATTGACGGTTTCATTTCTTCTCCTTATTCTCTACTCACTTCTGACGAATGACAAAATGACGTTGTCCCTTGTCCTCTTTCTGAGAATGCTGGTCTTTCTGACGACGTCTATTTTTCTTATCTGCATTCGGTTTTCGTTTTGTTTGAGTCGGTTTCTTTCCTTTTCTAGAAGGCTGTTCTTCTTCCTTCTTACGCATTTTCTTGTCAAATGATGCTCGCTTAGGGGCTTCATTTTCTAGGACAAAATAGGCACAACCATAACTACAATACTCTAAAAGGTAGTCTTGTAAACGACTGATTTTTTCAAGTTTTTCTTCTGTTCGGTCATCCTTGTAAAAACCTCGTAGGCGAAGCTGTTCGTTGCTCCAATCTCCCACGATATAATCAAACTTGGTTAAGACTTCTGAAAAACGCTGATTAAAAGTCGTCACATCAAAGGCATCCTTGATATTTTCCACCAAGGAAAAAGCTATC
Organism: Streptococcus mitis; assembly: GCF_946188375.1. GTDB lineage: Bacteria > Bacillota > Bacilli > Lactobacillales > Streptococcaceae > Streptococcus > Streptococcus mitis_CX. Next base: position 69,435 of record NZ_CAMHUS010000007.1, on the reverse strand, counting down.
CCTTCCGTTTCAACCTTGTCCCCATGTAAATGAAACTCAGGACCAGGAAACTTGTTATAGTTGTATAATTCAGGTGCAATTTCTTTTCGCATAGATATCCTTTTTCCACGATTACTTAATACTTTATTCTACCATAATTTCTAGCAGTTAGCACGTTTCTCATAAAAATGAAAAAAGTCTGACGATTTTGTCAGACCAAAATAATATAACCTTAAAAAGAGAAGAACAATTCTTCCCTCCATATATCATATCATTATTTAGCAGCTGCGTACAATTCATCTACTTTGTTCCAGTTGATCACTGAGAAGAAAGCTTTGATGTAGTCAGGACGCACGTTGCGGTATTTCACATAGTAAGCATGTTCCCAAACGTCCAAGCCCAAGATTGGTTTTTTACCTTCTGAGATTGGTGTGTCTTGGTTTGCTGTTGAAGTCACTTCAAGTTTCCCTTCTTTGTTGACAACCAACCATGCCCATCCTGAACCGAAACGAGTTGTTGCTGCTGCAGTGAAGGCTGCTTGGAATTCTTCGAATGAACCAAATGTTGCATCGATTGCTGCTGCAAGTTCTGCTGATGGAGCTGTTTTTTCAGGAGTCATCAATTCCCAGAAAAGAGCGTGGTTCAAGTGTCCACCACCATTGTTGATAAGCGCTTGACGGATATCAGCTGGGATAGATTCTACATCAGCAAGCAAAGCTTCAAGGTCTTCACCGATTTCAGGGTGTTTTTCTAGAGCTGCATTAGCATTGTTGACATAAGTTTGATGGTGTTTGTCATGGTGCAAGTGCATTGTTTCCGCATCGATGTATGGTTCCAAAGCGTCGTATGCATATGGAAGATCTGGTAAGATAATAGCCATCTGTAATACCTCTTTTTCTTTCTATATGAAAATGATAACGCAAACATTCACTTTTTTCAAGTTTTTTGCTTATAGATGAAGAAATCACTGAAATACTTTCTAATAAAACTCTTCGAAAATCAAATTTAAACCTCGTCAACGTCGCCTTGCCATAGGTATAGTTACTGACTTCGTCAGTTTCATCCGCAACCTCAAAAACATGTTTTGAGCTGACTTCGTCAGTCTTATTTACAACCTCAAAGCAGTGCTTTGAGCAACCTGCGGCTAGTTTCCTAGTTTGCTCTTTGATTTTCATTGAGTATAAAATAAGCAAATCAGCAAGAAACCCACGACAAGATAATATTGACGCGGGATAAAAATTTTTTGAAATATGATTAATTTACCTGGCTAGCAATCTGTAGGAGTGCCTTTTCAAAAAGGAAACCTTTTTCATAAAGACCTGTCTTAATCTGATAGTCTGTCTCAATCAAATAGGAAATAGCTTGCTTCAAAAAGCTCAAAGAAAGTCCTCTTGAATCTCTCAGCGCAAACTTGATTTGATAGGGATTGGGATTGCGTCCGAGAAAACTTCCTAGACTACTTGCAATCTGAGATTCTGTTTGCCCAGATTCCGCCAAAATCTTCACCTGAGTAAAAGTCCGAAATTGTCCTAGCATGACGGCAATCAACTTAATTTCATCTTCACCTTGCAAGGTCAAGTCTCTAACCAAATCGAGCGCCTGATCCATCTTTTTAGTCAGAATAAACTGAGTTAAATCAAAAATATTGTCCTGCAAGGTCTTGGGAATTGCGTTAACAATATCCTCTTCCTCGATAACAGAGTCTTCTTTATAGGACTGTAAAAAGAGGAGATTTTTCTGGATTTCGCTAAATTGAAAACCAGACTTGATGAGGAGATTTTCAAAAGAATGATTGGCAAACTGCAGACCTTCTTTCTGGCTCCACTTTTGAAAATACTGACGCAGTTCTTGTTCTTTAGCTTCTACTGCATCGAAGACCTTGGCATCACGCTTAAGTAATTTAACCAACCGTCTTTTGCTATCCAGCTTTCCTTCTGCAAAGATTATCAACTTGGTTGTTGGTGAAGGATTGTCAAAGTATTCCTCAAATGACTTGAGCTCATCATCTGTCAAAAAGCGCTTTTTAGCAGTTGTGATATCGACAAAATGATCTAATATCACGATTTTCTCATCCGCAAAGAAAGGAAGACTGACCAACTCCAGTTCCACATCCTTGTAAACTACTTCTTTCATATCAAAGTAGGCAAAGTTGAGGTCGGCAGAATCATAACCAATCTGTTTCAATACTTGACTCTTCATCACTTCAAACTGACCCTGATCTGTCCCTGTAAATAGGCTCAGACTAGGTAAATTTGATAAAGTCAACTTCTGACTTTCTTCAATGGCTAGCATCTTCTCTCCTTTCTTCTGATTTTTTAATGAATTTAATCAATATAGCGCAATTTCCCACGGAAATCTTCTAGGCTTTCGTACCCTTTTTCCGCCATGATTGCTTTCAGTTCATTGGTAATACGATCAAAAGCACCAACTCCTTCTTTGTGAAGGGTAGTTCCCACCTGCACCATACTAGCTCCACAGAGGATATGTTCAAAGGCATCTCTACCAGTCAGAACGCCACCTGTTCCGATGATTTGGATTTGAGGATTTAAACGTTGATAAAAGGCGTGAACATTAGCTAGAGCAGTCGGTTTGATATACTCGCCACCTATGCCACCGAAACCATTTTTAGGACGAATAACGACAGACTCATCTTCTATATAAAGGCCGTTTCCGATAGAGTTGACGCAGTTGACAAACTTAAGAGGATACTTATTGAAAATAGCTGCCGCTTGGTCAAAGTGAACAATGTCAAAATATGGTGGCAATTTAATTCCAAGAGGTTTGGTGAAGTAGGCAAATACCTCTGCCAAAATCCGGTCTGTTGTCTCAAAATCATAGGCAATCTGAGGTTTACCTGGAACATTTGGACAGGAAAGGTTTAGTTCAGTCAGACCACGAAACTCACTCTCTTGGACTTTTTTCAAGATAGTATGGGTTTCCTCTGGAGACATGCCGACTAGAGATAGGAAGAAAGTTCGGTTCGTCTCTTTTTCCTGCAAGTCCAAAAGGTAGTCCAAATAATAGTCTAAGCCATTATTTGGCAAGCCCATAGAGTTGATGGAACCAAGTGGAACATCTTGATAGCGTGGCTCAGGATTCCCCTGACGAAAGTCCAAGGTCGCTGTCTTAGTGACAAAGGTTCCTGCCGCTGAGTTTTTAACCCCTTCTAACTCCTCTATCGTCATACAAGCCACACCTGCTGCATTCATCAAACAATTGTCAAACTCAAAACCAGCAATTTGCGTTTTCGTTGATACCATGATTCTGATCCTCCAGATTCCTTTTATTGCTAATATTATACCATATTTTCAGATTTTCTCTTTGAGAAAGATATTTACAAGAAAAAGGTTCGTTTTTTATCTATTTCCAAAAAGCCTCAAAACTAAATGTCAAAACTAAATTGATAGAATTTTTAGAAAATTTCTGTTTTTTTCTTTACAGTAAAAAAAAATTCTGCTATAATGACTCACGTAATAAAATATGACAACAAAAGGAGAACGATATGACATCTGCTAAAGAATATATCCAAAGCGTGTTTGAAACTGTAAAAGCTCGTAACGGGCACGAGGCTGAGTTCCTCCAAGCTGTTGAAGAATTTTTCAACACTTTAGAACCTGTATTTGAAAAACACCCTGAGTATATCGAAGAAAATATCTTGGCACGTATTACTGAACCAGAGCGCGTGATTTCTTTCCGTGTTCCTTGGGTTGACCGTGATGGAAAAGTTCAAGTAAACCGCGGCTACCGTGTTCAGTTCAACTCAGCTGTTGGACCATACAAAGGCGGACTTCGTTTCCACCCAACTGTAAACCAAGGGATTTTGAAATTCCTCGGATTTGAACAAATCTTTAAAAACGTCTTGACTGGACTTCCTATCGGTGGAGGTAAAGGTGGATCAGACTTCGATCCTAAAGGTAAAACAGATGCTGAAGTGATGCGCTTCTGCCAAAGCTTCATGACTGAATTGCAAAAATACATCGGCCCATCACTTGACGTACCTGCTGGTGATATCGGTGTTGGTGGACGTGAAATTGGTTACCTTTACGGTCAATACAAACGCCTTAACCAATTTGATGCTGGTGTCTTGACTGGTAAACCTCTTGGATTTGGTGGTAGTTTGATTCGTCCAGAAGCAACTGGTTACGGTTTGGTTTACTACACTGAAGAAATGCTTAAAGCTAACGGTAATAGTTTTGCTGGTAAGAAAGTTGTTATTTCAGGTTCTGGTAACGTTGCTCAATACGCTCTTCAAAAAGCGACTGAACTTGGTGCAACTGTTATCTCTGTATCTGATTCAAATGGTTATGTCATCGATGAAAATGGTATCGACTTCGATCTTTTGGTTGACGTTAAAGAAAAACGTCGCGCTCGTTTGACTGAGTATGCAGCTGAAAAAGCAACTGCTACTTATCATGAAGGTTCTGTATGGACTTACGCTGGAAACTATGACATCGCGCTTCCATGTGCGACTCAAAACGAAATCAACGGTGAAGCAGCTAAACGTTTGGTTGCTCAAGGCGTGATCTGTGTATCTGAAGGTGCCAACATGCCAAGCGACCTTGATGCCATCAAAGTCTACAAAGAAAATGGTATCTTCTACGGACCTGCCAAAGCTGCCAACGCTGGTGGTGTAGCCGTTTCAGCCCTTGAAATGAGCCAAAATAGCCTTCGCCTCTCATGGACTCGTGAAGAAGTTGATGGACGTCTCAAAGACATCATGACAAACATCTTCAACACAGCTAAAACAACTTCAGAAACATATGGTCTTGATAAAGACTACCTTGCAGGAGCTAACATTGCTGCCTTTGAAAATGTAGCAAATGCTATGATTGCACAAGGTATTGTTTAAGATTCATTTGCTTAATCCTCAATCGCTACGATTGGGGATTTTTATGTTGAATCCAAAAAACTCACCATTAACAGTGAGTTTTAACATCAGAATTTATTTTACTTTCATTAGGGCAGATGACAAACATTCAACAATCTCATCAACTGCTTCATCTATGTTTATAGTTCCTTCATCATTCAACATCATGGGAATAAGATAAGAAAAACTCAATGCTAAGATGTAACGAACAATTCTTTCATTTGACCAATTTAGAATAAGTCCCTTTTCTTTAAATTGATTTAAAACAGGGCTAATTGGTTCTATTATAGATTGAACAATAATATTTCCTAACTGGATAGAAAGATTTTTATCAATAAAAGAACGCCCCAAGAGAATTTTAACATGCATTTGGTTCTCCTGAATGAAAAAGAGCCTATCTCGAACAATACTTTTTAAAAAGAAGGGAAAAGTTTCCTGATCTACTGTGAATTTCTTTTCTGAGAAATCCGCAATCACTTCTGGAATAACCTGTTCTAGAAAAGTAGATAAAATGGCTTCTAAAATACCTTCCTTCGTTTTAAAGTAACTAAAAACAGTTCCTTCTGACACTCCAGCTCGTTCGGCAATAAGGCTGGATGTTGTATTCTCAAATCCAATTTCTGAGAATAATTTTAAGCTTGATAATAATACTCGACGTTGTTTCAAGCTCAAGTTGCTAACTTCTAACGTCTGAGCATACTTTTGTTCTAAACTTTCCATCGCTAGCACCTCTCTCCTACTCTCTTACTTTTACGACTTTTTTGCCTCGACTGTGTCCCATTTTCAGACTACGATAGGCTTCTCTAACTGACTTTAGAGAAAAGTCATACACTTGATCAATTTTCAGCTGAACCTTCCCGTCTGAGACCATTTCAGCTAAAGTGCTAAAATCATCGTATGTAGAATGTCTCGGACCAGTAAACTGAGCACCTTTTATCATAACATAGGGTGAAGGTACTAATGTCCCAATAGCTGTTCCCTTCAAACCTAAACTAAAAGCCAATCTAACATAATCAGATCCATAACAATCCAAAAACTTTGTAATAGGCGTTGGACTAGCTGATAGAAGAGCCTTCTTGATGTTCTCTTCGTAACTTACTGGTATGGCACCTAAAGACTTCAGATACTCTGCATTTTTCTTACTTGCTATTCCAATCACTGTCGACCCCTTAGCAACTGCATACTGTACTGCAATACTTCCAATACCTCCTGCTGCAGCTGAAATAACAACAGTATCTCTTGAATTTAAACCGATTCTTCTAAAAGCCCCACCCACAGTTAGAGAAGCTACTCCCATAGTAGCTGCGTGAGTCATGTCGATCATCTCTGGTTTCAATACAATTTCCGATTCATTGACACAAATTTCTGTTGCTAAAGCTCCCCTCTTAGTTCCCAAACCAGGATCACTAATCATTGTTCCAAACACCTTATCTCCTACTGAAAACCTAGTTACTTCATTTCCAACTTCTGTAATAACTCCAGAAAAATCTCTCCCCACACCTCTTGGAAATAAAGATGATTTAGATTCAAACCAACGACTTGGTTTCCTTAATTTCGTTATAAAAGATAGAAATCGAAGGGGTTTCGCTCCCTCATAAGTTTTATAATCAATAGGATTTAAACCAACAGCATGAACTTCTACTCTCACCTGATTTACATCCAAGGCTGTAGAGTCGATCTTCAGCAAATCCAAGACCTCTTCGTTACCGAAACGACTATACTCTATTGCTTCAACAACCATTTTCTTTACTCCTTAATTTCACAAAAATTGAGTGAACACTCATTTTTATAAATTATACTCTTAATTTGTAAGAAAATCAATATTATCGTTTGATAACGATTTATAACATGATACAAATATCCATCATTTCGATTTACAAATATGATTCTTTCAATCTAACTCTCCTCACTTTTAAAGATTCCTTTCCATTTTTGCCCCATGGAATAAAAAAATAAAAACCGCTAGTCCTAAGAATAGCGGTTTAATTATGTTTTTAAGCTACTAATGTAGTCGCTCTATTATTTAAGAGTAACTGAAGCTCCAGCTTCTTCCAATTTAGCTTTGATTTCTTCAGCTTCTGCAGTTGCAACGCCTTCTTTAACAAGTGCTGGTGCACCGTCAACAAGTTCTTTAGCTTCTTTAAGTCCAAGACCTGTGATTTCACGTACAACTTTGATAACGCCAACTTTTTTGTCGCCTGCAGATGTCAATTCAACGTCGAATGAATCTTTAGCAGCACCAGCGTCAGCAGCACCAGCTGCAGCAACAGCTACAGGAGCAGCTGCAGTTACACCAAATTCTTCTTCGATAGCTTTTACAAGGTCGTTCAATTCAAGGATTGAAGCTTCTTTAATTTCAGCAATAATGTTTTCAATGTTCAATGCCATTGTTATTTCCTCCAAATATGTTTTAAATTTATAATAGATTTTCGTAGCTAGGCTACGCTGCGTAGCTTAAGATTAAGCTGCGTCTTCTTTGTTGTCTGCAACCGCTTTGACTGCAAGAGCAACGTTGCGCACTGGCGCTTGAAGTACAGAAAGGAGCATAGAAAGAAGTCCTTCGCGGTTTGGAAGAGTTGCAAGAGCAAGAATCTCTTCTTTAGATGCGACAGCGCCTTCGATTGCACCACCTTTGATTTCAAGTGCTTCAGCGTTTTTAGAAAAGTCGTTCAAGATTTTCGCTGGTGCGATAACATCTTCGTTAGAAAATGCTACTGCAGATGGTCCAACAAATACAGATGCAAGATCTTCAAGACCAGCTTTTTCAGCTGCACGACGCAAGATTGAGTTTTTAATAACTTTATACTCAACTTCGCTTCCACGAAGCTCACGACGAAGAACTGTATCTTGCTCAACTGTCAAACCACGAGCGTCTACAACGACGATAGATGCAGCAGCTTTCATTTTCTCAGCTACTACGTCAACTAGTTCCGCTTTTTTAGCAATAATTGCTTCACTCATTAGTGTGTTCACCTCCGTTATTATTTTGCTTGGGGAATTTTTCCAAAAGAAAAACGCGCCCAAACCTAGACACGAAAGTACAATACGCTTCTTTTTACATGATACGTTTTGTCCTCGGTAGGATACTTATGAGTCGAGCTCCCCTACTGTCTTAGGCAGTTTTTTCAAACCGTATATAAGTATAGCATAGTCAAAAAAAGAATGCAAGATTTTTGCAAACTTTTTTTAAAATTTTTTCGTGATTTTTCTTTTAAAGTTTTACAGTCAGGACTTGACCCTGCTTAACGACTTGTTCTCCAGCGATATAAACATCATCAACATCACTAGATTTGACTGCATAAACTAGATGAGAGAGCATGTTTTCTTGAGGTTGGAGATGAATTCTTGCTTGTGGTTGAATAACAAGAAAATCTGCCTGCTTGCCAACTTCCAGACTTCCTATCTGATTTTCCATTCCAAGAACCTTAGCTCCTTCAATTGTCAACGCCTTGAGAGCTGTTTCGATAGGAAATTGTCTGGCATCTCCACTTTTCATCTTCTGAAGAAGGGCTGCAGTTCGTCCTTCCTCAAACATGTCTAAATTATTATTAGAAGCAACCGAGTCAGTCGCAATTCCGACTGCTACTCCTGCTTTTTGCAGTTGGATGATGGGAGCAATCCCTGATGCCAATTTGAGGTTACTAATAGGATTATGCGCAATAGCTACTTGAGAAGTTGCTAAGCGTTCAATTTCTCGCTCATTTAATTCGACTCCATGAGCAAAGACAGATGGATGATCTAAGTAACCCAGTTCTTCTAGAAAGGCTAGGGGACGTTTGCCGTATCGTTTCAGGATAATGCCTGATTCCTCCTTAGTCTCCGCTACATGGATATGGATTGGAATATTCAGTTCTTTCGCCATATCTAAGCTCGTTTCCAGCAAATCTCTACTACAGCTGTAAGGAGAGTGAGGAGCTACCATAACCTTGAAATTTGGATTTTCATATCCTAAGATTTCCTCGATGATGCCTCGTGTTCTAGTAATGGTCTCAGTAGTTGTTTCTATCTCTGAAGAAAAGAGGGTCGGTGAGAAATAACAACGCATCTTGGAAGCCTTAACTGCCTGATAAATCTGCTCAATCTCCACTCCATTGGGATTATACATATCATTGAAGGTTGTTGTTCCTGACTGGAGCATTTCTGTCAGAGCTTCTTTGACCGCCTTGGTAGTCATGTCTGGAGTAAACTCAGCTTCTGCAGGCCAGATATAGTCATTGAGCCATTCATGGAGATTGCTGTCGTCCCGAATTCCTCTCAATCCTGTCATAGCAGAATGGGTGTGGCAATTGACCAATCCAGGCATAATCCAGGCTCCCTGATAGTCTATAATCTGCTCAGCTTGCTCTAAAATCTCTGGCTTCTCTTGACCGACATAGACAATTTGAGAATCCTTAACTGCTAAGATTCCATCCAAATAAACATGGAAATCTTGGTCACAAGTCACGATATTTACATGCTGAAAGACTTTCATTCTAGGCTCCTTTTCTATAAGACAATTTACAGTGAATAATTTTTCTAGCTATTGTAACAAAAAAGTCACCCGAAGGCAACTTTTTTTGTCCATAAGATTTCAAAGTAGAAAGGATTATTCAGAGATAAAGGCCGCAGCTTGCTGCATTTGGTAATACTTGCCTTTTCTAGCCATGAGGTCATGATGGTTACCATATTCCACGATGTCGCCATCCACCAAGACAAGAATCAAATCCGCATCTTGAATGGTAGACAAACGATGGGCAATGATAAAGCTTGTGCGCCCCTTCATGAGTTTAGCAAAGGCATCCTGTACTAGCACTTCTGTCCGCGTATCGATGGAGGAGGTTGCCTCGTCTAAGATAAGAATCTTTGGTATAGCTAGAAAGACCCGGGCGATGGTCAAAAGCTGGGCTTGACCGACAGATAGAGACTCTCCTGCATTTTCCAACTTGGTATCGTATCCCTGTGGCAACTGTTGGATGAAAAAGTCTGCATTGGCTGCCTTTGCAGCAGCAATCACCTGCTCCCGACTGGCTTCAGGATTTCCAAAGGCAATATTGTTATGAATGGTCCCTTGCTTGAGCCAGGTCTCTTGGAGCACCATGCCAAACTGCTGTCTCAATGACGATCGGGTATAATCATAAATAGATTGCCCATCTAACAAGATATCTCCTGAGTTAATAGGGTAAAAACGCATGAGGAGATTGATAAGAGTTGATTTTCCAGCACCTGTCGGACCAACGATAGCTACCTTGCTACCAGCTGGGATATCGATAGACAAATCCTTAATCAAGATTTTTTCTGGATGGTAGCCAAAAGAAACATGCTTAAAGGAAATAGCCCCCTTAACCTGGTCACTGGTCAAGACTTCCTTACCTGTTTCAGCCACCTCAGGACTTTCTAAAACAGCATAGACACGCTCCGCACAAGCGAGAGCACTTTGCAATTCGGCTAGAACTGAAGAAATATCATTAAAAGGCTTGGTGTATTGCTGAACATAGTTCAAAAAGGTTACTAAACGACCGATGGTCAAGGTTGAACCCATCATGATACGATAAGCTCCTACTCCAGCTAAAAGCGCATAAATGAGTGCATTGACAAAGCGAGTCGAAGGATTGACAGTTGAAGAATAAAAGATGGCTGACTGAGAATAGCCTGAGTAGTTGTCATTCGCCTCATACAGTCTTTGGATAAACTCTGTCTGAGCATTAAAGGACTGGATAATGGTCTGCTGGCTAAGCGATTCTTCAATCAACTGAGTCTGAATGCCCCTCGTCTCTGTTTGCTTCTGGAAGAGATGATAGGAGCGTTTGGCAATAAAACGTGAAATCACCATAGACAGTGGCGTCAACAGCAAGACCAAGAGGGTCATGAGGAGATGAATTTGAAGCATAGCTAGAATACTAACCAAAATCATTAAGACGCCAATAAAAAATTGATTAAAAATCATGGTCAAACCAGCTGCTAACTGCTCGATGTCTGTGGTCACACGACTGACCATCTCTCCACTTCCTTGACGATCCACAAAAGCAATCGGTAAACGGTGGAGCTTATGGATGATTCGCTCTCGCAAGTCTCTGGTATAAGAGAAGATTAGGCGATAATAAAGAAGAGGATTGGCCCATTGTACCAGAGTATTTCCTATGACTACCAAGAGCATCTGAAGTAAAATTTGCCAAAAAACTGGCGAAGAACCAGCCACTAGGACTTGGTCGATGACCTGCCCAATCAGAATAGGTAGGTAAATCGATAAGCCAACTTGGGCAATAGTTCCTAGAAAGGCTAGGAAAAGGAGGAAAGGATGGCTTGATAAATCTTTTGCCAAACGTTTGAGCGTCTGGTTTGCAGTTTGTCGTCTCATGCTAGTTCTCCTTTCCATGCTGTGATGCATTGATTTCACGATAGACTTGACTAGTTTGCATCAATTCCTCGTGCTTGCCGATAGCTAGGAGCTCACCTTTTTCCAAGAGGAGAATCTGGTCAGCCATCTGAAGTGTCGAAGTCCGTTGAGAAATCAAGATTAAGCTCGTATTTGGCAGATTTTCTCGAATAGCTTTCAAGAGCCTGGACTCGGTGATAGTGTCGAGGGCCGAGGTCGCATCATCTAGGATAAGGAACGGAGCTTGGCGCAAGACTGCTCGGGCGATAGACAACCTTTGTTTTTGTCCGCCTGAGAAATTTCGACCTCCTGCCTCAACAGTGGTATCCAAGAGTCCTTCCTTTTCACTGACAAAATCCTTAGCTTGCGCAATCTCCAAGGCCTGCCAGAGTTCTTGGTCAGATACTTCTTGATTTAAACCCAAAGTCAAGTTGGAACGAATGGTTCCCTTAAAGAGTTCGACCTTTTGTAGCACATAGGAAATCCAAGACCGCCACTGCTCAAGATTACGAGGACTACGTCCATCTCGATAAAGGTCAATGCTTCCCTGATCTGCTGGATAAAGACCAAGTAGGACTTGCACCAAGCTTGATTTACCAGAACCTGTTCCCCCAATGATACCAAGGATTTGCCCTTGCTTCATATCAAAAGAAATGTCTCTCAGAGAAGGCTGGGCTGCATCTGGATAGGTAAAAGTCAATTCTTGGACTTGTAAAACCTCCTCGCTGGTAGCTTGCTTTTGTTCTAACTCTGAATAAATGTCTTCTGGAGTTTCGGCAAAGACTTCCTCGATTCGCTTGGCTGAGATATAGGATTGATTGAGGGAATTTATCAGCATGGCGAGCTTAACCAATTCCACCAAAATTTGCAAGAGGTAGTTGATGAGGGCAATTAGGGCACCTTGACTGAGCAAACCTCCTTGAATTGAAATATAGCCCTGCCAGATGATGACGAGGAGAGTTCCATTGACAATCAGATAAGTCAGAGGGGTTAATAAACTAGACCAGAAACCCGTCTTTTCTTGCAATCTAGCATAGACTTGGTTAAGGGTTTGAAAAATCTGTAACTCTCGTTTTTCTTGACCAAAGGCACGAATGACCCGCATGCCTTGTAATTGCTGGCGCGTTTCCTGAACCAGTTGGTCCGTTTTCTTTCTGAGACTGCTGTAGAGAGGATTGACCAGTCGAGAAAGACCTACAATGACAATGGTCAAAATAACAACCATGACCAAGAACCAGAAAGTCAGTTCAGCTGAGATTCGATAGGCCATAAAAATGGCTCCAAAAACGATAATAGGCGCTCGCAAAAAGAGACGCAGGAATTGATTGATACCAGTCTGAATCTGATAGGTGTCCGAAGTCAAGCGAGTCACCAAGCTAGAAGTTGTCAGACGGTCTCTGCTATCCTTGGGCAAGGAAAGAATATGACGATAAAGGTCTTTTGTCAGTTCTTTGGCAAATCCTACCGCTGCCTTGGCTGAGTAAAACTGAGCTACCAAGGCCACTACAACGCCAATCACTGCAAAGATAAGGAGCAGACCAATCTGCATCCAGAGATGTCCTTGATTTCTCTGGGGCAAGGATTGGTCAACAATCCCAGCAATCACCATGGGAACCAAGAGCTCAAACACAGCTTCTAGTAACTTGAACAAGGGGGCTAAAATGGATTCCTTGATGTAGGGTTTAAAGTAAGATAATAGGTGTTTCATAAATCCCTTCTATTCGTATTCTGGAAATGAAGAAAGTGGGAAGCACCCACCCTCTCTATTTTATTTGTTTAAGTATGGCAGTAGATAGCCATATCCTGCTTTTTCCATCTCATCCTTGGCCACAAAGCGCAAGGAGGCAGAATTGATACAGTAACGCAGGCCACCTAACTCCCGAGGTCCATCTGTGAAAACATGACCCAAGTGAGCATTGCCTGAACGAGAACGAACCTCGATTCGCTCCATTCCATGGCTCAAGTCCTTGTAATAATGAATCAACTCCTTGGAAATCGGACGGCTAAAACTTGGCCAACCACAACCTGAGGCAAACTTATCCTTAGCAAAGAAGAGTGGCTCACCCGTCGTAATGTCTACATAAATCCCTTCTTCAAATGTTTGGTCATAGGCATTGGTAAAGGGAGCCTCTGTAGCAGCTTCTTGTGTAACACGGTAAGACTCTTCAGTTAGGCTTTCCTTTAGCACCTCTTGACTAAGTTTTTCATAGTTAGATGCGTCAATCAATGGCTGCTCAGCATCGGTCACATCGATATGACAATAACCCGAAGGATTTTTCTTGAGATAATCTTGATGGTAATCTTCAGCCAGAATGTAGTGGCGCAGTTTCTCCACTTCTACTGCAATCTTTCGCCCAAGCATGCGCTCCTGCTCCTGCACCACTGTGTAGATAGTTGGCAAATCTGCTTCATACTGATAATAGATTCCCGTTCGATATTGGCGACCACGGTCATTCCCCTGCTGGTTAATAGACAATGGATCAATGACACGGAAATAATAAAGTAAAATCTCTCTGAGTGATACTGTCTTCTCATCATAAATCACTTGAACCGTCTCTGCATGGTCTGTTTCCTTGAGTAGCTGGTAATTAGTCGTTTCGACTTGTCCATTAGCGTAGCCGACACTGGTTGTTAATACGCCTGAAATTCGTGAAAAATACTCCTCTAGGCCCCAAAAACAACCACCTGCTAGATAAATTTCTGCCATCTTTATTTCTCCTTTATCAAGTTTTTAACTCGAATTCTTTTCAAAAAAAGGATAGGAAGCCCTCTGGTCGAAAGTTTCCCCATCCTATCTTCTATTCTTTATTTTGATTCTACACGGACACCTTGGGTATCAACTTTCAAATCATGCAGTTTGCCTTTGAAGGGTTGCTTTTCCAATTCTGCCTTAATGGCTGGCATCTTGTCATGAGAGGCCAAGACCATAACTGTTGGCCCAGCACCAGAGAGATAAGTTGCATAGGCACCATTCTCTTTGGCTACTTGCTTAATCGTCGCAAATTCTCTCACCAAGTCCTGACGGTAACGCTCGTGGAAGAGGTCTCCCTCGATTGCTTTCCCAGCTGTCACCATGTCTCCTGCCAACAAAGCTGCAACAGCTACATTGGCGATAGAACTGGCAGCGACAGCTTCCTTGTAGGATAATTTCTTAGGCAAGACACCACGGCTATCTCGAGTGCGTAATTCATAGTTAGGAATGTAAGCTAGAAAATCACACTCTGGGAAGTCAGCCACAATAGCAGAGACTTGCCCTTCAACGGAACTTGCAATAACGAGATTACCATAAATGGCTGGAGCCACATTGTCTGGATGCCCTTCAATCTTAGTCGCCAATTGCAACTTTTCATGGTCAGATAAGTTAAGCTTGCCTAATTGGTTGGCTAGTTCAATCCCAGCTACAATAACAGAGCTAGAAGAACCCAAACCACGCGCCAATGGAACATCACTGGTCATTTTCAAGCGTCTTGGTTGCAAGTCTGGCACAATTTGCAAAGCGATTTTGAGCAAGAGATTACGCTCATCATGAGGAATCCATTTGCCAATTTGGTGTTCAATCAACCACTCATCTCGTTCTTCGCAGACCTCAATTTGAAGATACTTGGTTACAGCTACACCGACCGAGTCAAAACCTGGCCCGATATTGGCACTGGTTGCAGGTACAATAATCTTCATCTTATTCTCCTAGCACCTTGAAGGTATTCAAGAGGTCGAATTCTGAAACCTTCTTCAATTCATCTGAGACATTTTCAAGCTGGGCTTTATTAATCTTGTGTGTGATGATAACAACACGCGCCTTGTCACCATCTTTTCCATCTTGGAGGATTTGCTTGAAGGAAATATCTTGGGCATTAAAGATTTCAGCCAATTTCAAGACCTGACCTTTTGAGTCTGGCGCCAAGATTGAGAAGTAGTAGTTTGCTTTAACATCCTCAGGATTTGCCAAGACCAAGTCACGGCTGTATTCGTTGAAGTCTTTACCAATGGTACCATCATTCAAACGACGAACGATACGGACAATATCTGCTACAACACTTGTTGCAGTTGGTTTTTGACCCGCACCTGGTCCGTAGTACATAGACTCACCAATACCGATAGATTCTACAAAGACAGCGTTCATCACCCCATTCACACTAGCGAGTGGGTGCGCTTTAGGTAGGAAGGTTGGAGTTACTTCCGCAGCAATTCCTGAAGGAGTTTCCTCGATAGAACCAACCAATTTCACTACATAGCCAAGATCTTGGGCTACAGCTACGTCTTCTGGTGTGATGTTGCGGATTCCCTTGTGGGCTACATCGTCAAAGGCAACCTTCATACCAAAGGCAAATTGGCTCAAAATCACCATCTTGTATGCTGCATCAATCCCATCTACGTCATTTGTAGGGTCACTTTCTGCAAAACCAAGTCTTTGAGCTTCCGCAAGAGCATCATCGTAAGACCATCCTTCTTCCACCATTTTGGTCATCATGAAGTTAGAAGTTCCGTTAACCACACCAAGCACGCGAGTGATTTTATCAGAAGCCAATGAATTTGCTAGAGTGCGAAGAATTGGAATCCCACCAGCTACTGCTGCTTCATAGTAAAGTGCTACCTTGTTGGCTTTAGCGATTTCTAGCAATTCTGCGCCATGGACAGCCAAAAGGTCCTTGTTGGCAGTAACAACGTGTTTCCCAGCTTCCAAGGCACGAGTGATAAAGGTCTTAGCAGGCTCGATACGCCCCATCAATTCCACTACGATCGTAATGTCTTGGTCTGACAAAATATCATCCACATTGGTTACAAAGTTAAAGTCATTCCCTGCTGCAAGCAAGCGATTCTTTTCATCTTCATCCTTGACCAATACCTTAGCAACTTCAATCTCTGAATGTGCTGATTGTTTGATTTTTTCTCCATTTTCCTTTAGGAGGAAAGGCACACCACTTGCAACGGTACCAAATCCTAGTAAAGCAATTTTAACTGTCATGTTTGTCTCCTCGAAATTTTCTAATATAGCCATTATAACAGAATTTTGTGAAAATTCCTATTATAGTAATTCACTATTTCAGTATAAAAAGAAAAAACGAATCCCATGATTCGTCTTTCTTGATAGATGAAAATTGATTTTTAAAATTATGAACCAATCTTTTGCAAATTGAGCACTGCATCGTGATTCATCAAGACTTGACCATACTCTTGCAAAACTGAGCGACTGATGTCACTATCGTCCGCAAACTCGCGCATACGGGCCAACAGCCAAGCTGGATATGGACTTGGATGATTTTCAATATCCACTAGAATAGTCAAATAATAGCGCTCGTTCATCTTGTAGAGTTCAGAAGTTTCCATCTCAAAAGTCACTGTCTTGGCAAAAGCTACCAAGTCAGCCAACTTAGCAAAAGAAAGGATGTAGTAGATGTAAGGCTCTTTCTTGCTTTCAGCTTCTTGTTCAGCCTGCTCTTCCTCTTCTTCCTTGGCTTCAACTTGCTCTAGAGATTGAATGGCTTCGATATCATCTTTGGTTTTGTCCGCGATGCTTTTTTCTAAAGTTTTAATAAACTCATCTGGCGACATTTGAGCCAATTCTTCCATGTCTGGTAAATCTGATAAATCTTCAAAATCTAGATTTTGGTCAATCTTTGACTTGGTCACAAAGACATCTACCTTATCAGGTTTTGGAGTTACACGGAAGCTCAACATGCCTGTATCTAGAAAGCTATCAGGCATCTCTAACTCATCCAAGATAGCATAAAAGAACTCTTCTGTTTTTTCTTGAGGAACAAGAAAGTCAGCAATCTCCATTCCTCGATCCATCAAATCTTCTAAAGACATCGTGATTTTTAAAGTAGTATCACTAATTTGTTTCATTTTCATTGCTAGTAACCTCATACTTTCAGTTCTATCTATTATACTAGATTTTTACGATTTTATCAAAAGAAGGCTCCTCTATCAAGCTAGATTTTCCCCAGGGTCTTTCTGTAGCAGACTCTAAAAGAAAATTTCTGATGACAAATAGAAAAAGCCTTCAAAATCGACTCTTAGCCAACTTTGAAGACCTGATACATCAGAATGCTTATAATTTAAAGGTTGCTACACCGAGGATAGAACGATTTAAGTTTCTAAGAATTTGAAGACTTTGTTCAAATTTCTTATAACGAGTCACTCCATACTCTTCAACAAGAAGGACTGTATCTCTTTCCAAAAGAGATGGTACATCTTGTAAATCCACAAAATGCATTCCTTTTAAGGCCTCTTGATTTTGTTTCAATTTATCTAGGATAGCTTTGTTTGAGCTAACGATTGTTAATTCTTGTCCAGCATTTTTGTATGATAGGATATCTGCTAGGTTGGCAATTGTTGTAATCTCTGTTACAAAATCAATTTGATACTGAGAAAAATCACCTGCTCTATTGATGGTTGGATTAAAGAGATAAACCAATACATTTCCCATCACAACCAAAATCACACAAACTACTCCAATAACAGCTAAACGGAGAATCAAGTTCTTCACATTCAATCCAAGCGCTGTCTCACCGTTTGCATTCAATTCTTTAGAGTTGATGGTTTCCAATTTTTCAATTTTTACATTTGCATAAGTGTGTTTAAATTTCTCAATCAATCCATCAATTTTTCGCTCCAACAAGTCATTAGCATCTTTACTTGGTGTCAAAATTTTCACACCAACCCCTGCATCGTCAATCATATAGTAGACAGTTAATTTTTTCCACCAATAATCATTCGTAGAATTTTTCAAGGTTGTTTCTGTCGTATCTAATTCACTAGCAATTTTTTTCAACTCACTAGACTCTACATCATTGAAAAGATAAGCTCCATTCAAATTCCCATCAATCAATTTCCCGTAGAAATCACTATAGCCACCAATTTGATGATTCAAAATCGTTTTGGCTGAATCTTCTGGAGGAGTGATTTTATAGCTGATATAAGTTGAATAACTTGTTGTGTCTTTGACAGTATTTTTATTCTTAACTGCTTTAATTGTAAATGGTACAGCAATGAGAGCAAATAAAGCGATGAGAGCTAGAATATTTGCTTTTCGTTTTTTGTAAAGATTTGCAAACAAATCAGCTACTGAATAATGTTCAAACATGATTTTTTTCTCCTTTGTTTAGTAGATACTGGTTCTCTTTTGTAAGCATTTTTGCTACAAATATAATCACAAGAACAATTCCCCAGAATTGCATTGTAAATAGATTGAAGAAACTTTCTGAAAAGCTACTTCTTGGCATAAAGAATAGATTATTCAAGATGAGTAGGGACAAGGCAAATAGGATTGTTCTAGAGCGATAGGCTACTTGCAACATGGCTATAAATAGCATACCGAGTAAGAGACTAAGTAGAAAGACTCCTATCATACCATAGTCTGTATACAACTCCATGATATAACTACTTCCGATACCATGTCCTTTCAAGTATTCCTTGTTCAAAACAAGATAGGATAGATTGTGGGCATAACTATTACTATCAATAGCTAGCTCCACACTATTGGTTGTATGTTCAAAGGCTTTTCCTCCGAAAATAGCCCCCAAACTTCCTCTTGCAAAATAATCAATGACAGGACCAAAAGTAAAATTGCGTAAATCTCGGTAAGGAAGGCTACTGTTAAATAGAAAACCTCGAGCCAGAACACCAAAACTAGTCCCTTGTTTATAGATAAAGTCAAGTAAGATATCCCAGAAACCTGTATGGGAAACCTGGACATTATCCCGTACATAATTGAGCACTCCCATCGCTAACATAAGAATAGGAGAACCGACAAAAATCGCTAACTTTTCTTTAAACCCAATCCATTTTCCCTTTTCAGTTTGCTCCCGCATAAAGTAATAAACAAAAGCAAATAAAATACTTAAAATAAAGGGATTTCGTGTCCCGATTGCCAAATGAATGGTATTGGCTACAATGAAGGATACCAACACTGCTGTCGCCTGCAATTTCTTTGGCTTGGTTGCCAGATACATACACATTGCATAGACCGTAAAGGTAGACAAAATGTAGGTAAAATAAGGAAGTTTACTTTCAAAATTTGCATAGTAGGCATAGTAGGAAGTCTGCAGACGATACAGGAGCCGTTCAAATAAGCGAATAAAATAGAAAGGATAGGTTAGAAGAAAAACTCCTAGTGATACAAAGCGTAACCGCTTGATATAAATCTCTTTTATAGAATTTCCTATCTTTGGTACTTTTATGTTCTTCCTAGCTATGAAGTAACGAGCCAGTACGCCCCCTATGGTCAATCCCAATATCGAAACCATGACGACTATAAAAGCAAAGCGATAGGCTATGGGATGATAGGTATCTAAAGCACCATCCCTAAAATAATCAATGGTAGGCCTTGATACCAGAAATACAAAAATAGTTAAAAAGAAAATAAAATGGATTAAGTAATACTTGATATCATTCCAACAAGCAATTAAGCTACTAACCAGTAAGAACAATAAAGTAGAAAGCAAGCTAACATTGTTATTATTAAACAGATACACAATTCCACTTACTAGTGTCAAGGCATAGCTGACTAGGGTCAAACTAAATAATAATCGTTTTCCATCAATCACTTGCTCACCCCCGTTCTAATGTAATTTTTTAGATTTTTCAATATTTTTTAGTAATAAGAATCGGTATAAGGAAATATTTATGAATAGAGCCAAAGCACTAATTCTTCTCCCCTTACGGAAAATTGGATTCCTAGCAATAGCAAAGGCATGGCTTTTTAAAAAACGATGAATCTGAGCATAGGCTTCAAACTGTTTATACTGATCATCTAGCAACATCTTATCCAGAATAAAGAAGTGGGCATAGGCCAATCTGAAAAAAGCAACCTCTTTCAAGTCAGGATAGTTTTTCACAACTTCATTATAAAACTTTTGGTAGATATCAATATAGGCTAAATCCTTCTCTGCATAGGGTTTAGTCGTAATACTATCTCCTCTATGAAAATAGTAATAATAGGGTTTGGTATTAACCACATACTTCTTGGCCAACTTGATCAAATCAAAATGATAATAAGCATCTTCATAAATCAATCCCTTTGGAAAGGATAGGGCAGTTGCAATCTCTCTCTTGATTAGCTTATTGCAGATCGTTCCAGGTATTTTTTCACCTATGAGGTATTCCCTCAGAAATGTTTGAGAATCACAGACAAAATACTCATCCTGATTGGCTGACTGTGGGCTTTCATCATTAGCATAGACATTCATGACACCACAGCTCGAAACATCCGCATCTTCTTGAATTAATTGCTCATATAAGCTCTGAATCATTGCTGGATGGATATAATCATCTGAATCAATAAAAATCAGATAATCTCCGTGAGCCTGTTTCATTCCATCGTTTCGTGCTTGCGACAAACCTTCATTCTTTTTATGAAGCACTGACACCCTATCATCTTGTTCAGCGATTGAATCACACAAGCGACCACTTTCATCCGTTGCTCCATCATCAACAAGAATGATTTCCAGATTCTGATAGGTCTGCTTCTGAATGGAAGCTATCGATTTTTCTAGGTACTGCGCCACATTATAGACTGGCACAATGACACTAATTAATGCAGTTTCCATGCTACTCCTCTAATAGTTTTTCTACTTGTTCGATTTGTTTGGCAATTGTAAATTGTTGAATGAATTGGCTGGCTTCATTAACATCAAAGTTTGAAGCAGAAGTCATGTAGTTCATAATTGCCTGCGCTGCCTCTTGATTGCTCTCAATGATTTGTCCAAATCTTCCTTCTTGGGATAATTCCTCAGCCCCTCCAACATCCGTAGAGACAAAAGGGATTCCAAGGCTCAAAGATTCCACATAAACACCAGGAAAACCTTCTTGCTTAGACATAGACAAGAGAACTTTCATCTGAGATAAATACTGATAAGGATTTTTTTGATAACCAAGGAAATGTACATAGTCCTCAAGCCCATACTCTTTGACGCGTTTTTTCAGTTCCTCTTCCATATCCCCAGCCCCGATAAAATAGAGATGATAGTTTTTTCCCTCTTGGTGTAATAATCGTATCACTTCCACCACACGGTCAGAACCCTTATTTTCCTCAATCCGTCCGATAGTACAGATACTTTGAGGCGCAATCTCGATATCGATCTTCTCTTGAGATTTTTCTAAAATAGTCTTAAAATCATATCCATTGTAGACCGTCTGTAATTTCGAAGCATAATCTGGATAGACTTCATTGATAGAATTACTGGTCTTTTTTGAAATTCCTACAATGGTATCCGCAGCATCCAACTGGCGTCTATGTGATTCTCTTTTGGAGCTATCCTTAATAAATTCTTCGATACTTCCATGAATCCAGGAAATCTTCTTGACTTCTTTTCTTTTAGAGAACAAAAGTGGAGGATTCATAATGGTAAAGGAAACTTCAACATCATAGTCATCTTTCACCAGTAAGCGACGTGTCAATCTTGGAAAATAAATTCTCATTCTCCACAAAAGAGCTCGAATCCATCTGGCTTGGCGATAATCCTGAAGGGATTTTAAAATGCGTACATGCTTGGGAACAGATTCATAGCCCTTATCAAAATGTTCCATTTCAAGAATATCAATATCATACTTTTCTGGATCTAGATTTGAAACAATGGTAGATAGAATCTTCTCTGCGCCACCCCCGAGAGAAAAAGACCACATGAAAAATAATATTTTTTTCTTAGCCACCATATTCTCCCTTGTATTCTGTATAGGACTTATCCATATCAGCGATGACAGCATCATGATGTGGTAACTGCTTGTCTGCTGGTGGAGGCGTCATATAATCCCCAAAAGCAGTGCTGAGATAGGCATCATAGCCGACTGGAACGGGCATCTCTGTCTCTTCAAATGGCAAGAAAAGATTATCCTCAAAAGATTCGATTAGGTACTTGTTTCTCATGTAACCAGGACCCGAGCATAATTCCGTGATTCCATCGCTCTCAGCTAGACTGTACTTGGTCATTTCTTTTTCAGCTTTTTTCCAAATGCGATAACGGAGAGATTTTGGAGTCAACCCCAGTAAAATACGGCTTCCCCACTTCATAAGTGCGCCATGTTTTTCTGGAATAGTTTGCGCACAAAAAAGAGAATAGATCAAAGCCCAGCGAACCTGTTTTTTACGCTCAGCTGGATTTTTAGGATAATAATCCAAAGGCAAAACATCCAAGGCCAGACCATGTGGCAATTCTAAATCCTGCTGATAAGGTTTGATACAGGTCGTTTCCTTATCACGAATGGTAATAAAAAGATTGCGGTCGACAAAATCCTTGTTACTCTTTGACAAGAAATAACGTTCATCTGCATAACGAGGCCATAATTCTGCCAATTTTTCATAATCCTTACGGGGCATAAAAAAGTCTAGGTCGTCGTCCCAAGGAATAAACCCCTTGTTTCGAAGGGCGCCAATAGCACCTCCTCCACAGAGATAACAAAGCAAATCATGTTCTTTACAAAAGGCCACAAAATATTCAGCCATCTCCAGACTTCGAGCCTGAATTGCTTTTAAATCAGTCATATTGTTCATTATTCTTTCTATCGTATCGTTTCATTATACCACAAATAAGGGATGAAAATCTATTGCAGACTGTAAAAAATCAAAGCCTGACTGCTGGATACATAGCCTTCAAACTTTGATTTTTCTGTCTTATCTTATCTCATTCCCATTTGAGCGAGCTTGGTTTGATATTTATTTTGGTCTACTAAGAGTGCCTGTCCTCCATAGACATCATAGGCATCGACCCAATCACCTAGTTCTGGAACTGTTAATCTCTCAATGCCATTTTGCGCTCCATCTAGGAAGGATAAGCCATTGGTCAATAAGAAACTATAGGGAACATTCGTAGAGGTCATGCCAAAGACCTTACCAAGTGCTTCTGATCCAGTAAAGAGTTTGGTTGGATCCTTAAGTTGCTGCAGAACAGCTGTCAACACTTGCTGTTGTCTCTTGGTACGACCATAATCACCTTCATCATCATCACGGAAGCGTGCATAATTGAGCAAGGTTGAACCGTTCATCTGCTGTTTCCCAACTTTAATAGTCTGGGTTGGTGACTCTGTTTCCGTAGCATGTAAATCATCTCCGACTGTAGCTTCGGTTAAAGGTTGACCTTCTAAGGTTGAGAATTTGGCATCAATTGTCACCCCATCTGGGAAGAGAGTGTCAATAGCGGTTGCGAAGGCCTGGAAGTCTACCAAGGCATAGTACTTAATGTCCAAGTCAAAATTGTCTTTTAGGACTTTTCGAACCATTTCTGCCCCTTTTTGTCCCTCTTGTTCCCCTAGTTCATAGGCCACATTCAACTTATTATCGGACTGCTTTCTACCATTAATGACTTGGCTGTAACCGTCTATATAAACCAAATTGTCACGCATGAAGCTGACCAGCTTAATTTTCTTATCTGAGCCACCAACATTTAGTACCATAATAGAGTCTGTTCTCGTCTCAGCACTATTTTGGCCAATCCGTCCATCCGTTCCCATAATCAAAATATTAACCCCATCCTTGGTATCTTGACCATGAAAAACTTCTACTTGAGCTGCCTTTGCATTGGCAGGTTTGTTTGGATCAGCATTTGAATAGCCTTTTAGGAACATAAAAATCATGCCAAAACCGACACAGGCTAAAAGGGCAAGCAGTCCGGCAAAAATACGCCCCCAACGAATCTTACGTTTTTTAGGTTTAACCTTTGGTTGAGAATAGTTTTTATGGTATTTTTTTGCACGACTACGGTTACCATAAGATGGAAGAGGAGACTGATTGATTGGTTCCATGAAAGGCTCTTCCATATCATGATTTTCATCATGAATTTCTGGAGAACCTTCACTACCACCAGCCATATTTAACTTACCTTGCAGGTAAGCAAACTCTTTTTTCTCTCGTTCATTGAGGTAATGAATGTTCTTAAAAAGATAGTCATAGCGCAACTGCTCATGATGACTTAAGGGATTTTCTTTACTCATCTTCTCTCCTTTCCATGGTCTGATATTGGATAAATAGGATAGGCCCCCAAAACTTTATACTGGATTCCAATCGATTCTAATTCTTTTTGGGCAAAGTGGACCAGGTCCTTATCAGCGTAGTCCACATCGATAATGAAAAAGTATTCTCCCAGTGCTGTCTTGAGTGGACGACTTTCAATTTTTGTCAGGTCAATTCCTCGCCAAGCAAAAGTCGACAGGGCCTTGTAGAGTGCACCGGGAAGGTTGTCAGGTAAGGTCAGGGCCAAACTCATTTTTTCAGTTTGTGCTTTCAAAGGAATAGCCGCACCTTCAGCTCCCAGAACCCAGAAACGTGTGAAATTGGCTTCCATTTCCTGAATATCTTCTGCAATCAGTTCCAAGCCATATTCTTCTGCAGAACTTCTAGGGGCAATAGCTGCATAAGGCTGGTCTGGATGTTCGGAAATAAAGCGGGCCGCATAGGCTGTACTGGCTGTCACCTCAATTTGAGCATCTGGATACTGTTCATCGATGAATTTCTTTCCTTGCGCCAAAGCCTGTGGATGAGAAAAAATCTTTTCAATCTTAGTGTGACCTGGGACCACCATCAACTGCTGATGAATGGGCTGAACGATTTCTGCTACTGCTTGAATGCGAGCCTGATGAAAAAGGTAGTCCAAAGTTTCATGAACACTACCCTCGATAGAATTTTCTACTGGCACCACAGAATAGTCCACCAGGCCTTGCTCATAGGCCTTGATAACATCTGTAATATTGGCAAAGGCCTGCAATTCCTCATGAGGAAAAGCTGTCTGCACAACGTGGTGTGAAAATGATCCCTTGGGACCTAGATAAGCAATTTTCATCTCAGTTCCTCTATAATTTCCTCTGGGCTTAGCTTGGTCACATCCAAAATCCGACTAGCCACTTCCTCATACCAAGCCTGTCTTTCTTGGAAAATAAATGCTAATTCTTCCTTGCTATTATTTAGAAAAAGCGGACGCTGATTGTCCTTATCAGCTGATATGCGTTGGTAGAGGGTTTCAAAATCGGCTTTCAGATAGATGTTATCAGAATTGGTCTTGAGCAAGTCACGATTTCGTTGAGAAATGACCACTCCTCCACCAGTTGACACAACTTGGTCCCTTTGTAGTAAATCGTCTAGGACTTCTGACTCTATCTGACGAAAGGCACCTTCTCCCTTTTCAGCAAAAAAATCCGCAATGGACATACCTAAGCGCTTCTCTATCAGAGCATCCATATCAAGGTAATTAGGGTCCAAGCCTCTTGCAATAGTCGATTTGCCAGCCCCCATAAAGCCTAATAACACCTTAGCCATGAATCAAGCTCTCCAAATCATCAAAGAAGCTAGGGTAGCTGGTATTGATGGCTTCTGCACGGTCAAGCTCCACCTCTCCATCTGCTACCAAAAGAGCTGCGATAGCCGTCATCATGCCGATACGGTGATCACCAAATGTATTGACTCTAGCACCGTGAAGGGCTGATTTCCCTTTGATAATCATCCCATCAGCTGTAGGAGTAATATCTGCTCCCATGCTATTTAAGGCGTCTGCTACCACCTGAATGCGGTCTGTTTCCTTGACCTTGAGTTCCTCAGCATCCTTAATAACCGTTACACCTTGAGCTTGGGTCGCTAGGAGAGCAATAATGGGCAATTCATCAATCAAACGTGGAATCAAGGCACCACCAATCTCTGTTCCTTTCAGGTCTGAAGACTCAACAGTTAAGGTAGCAGATTTAGCGACTGGATCGATTTCAGTTATTTCCAATTTTCCACCCATAGCGCGAATGACATCAATAATACCAGTACGCGTTTCATTAATGCCCACGTTCTGCAGCACTAGACGAGAGTTTGGAACAATCAATCCTGCGACTAGCCAAAAGGCTGCACTAGAAATATCTCCTGGCACGACCACCTTTTGTCCTGTCAATTTTTGTGGCCCTTGAACTGTGATTTTCTTGCCGTCTACACTTAAATGACCACCAAATTGTTGTAACATATCTTCAGTATGATTACGGGTGCACTCTTTTTCGATAATCACTGACTCACCCTGAGCCTGCAAGGCCGCGAACATCAAGGCTGACTTGACTTGGGCAGAGGCGATTGGCAATTCATAGTGAATAGGTGTTAAGGTTTTCGTCCCTTTTAAGTGAAGAGGAGGCAGGTCTCGATCAGTTTGCCCTGAAATGCTGACACCCATTTTTTTCAGAGGAATCGTCACACGGTCCATAGGACGTTTGGAAAGACTATCATCTCCGAACATTTCAACTTCAAAATCTGCACCAGCAAGGACACCTGAAATCAGGCGAATCGAGGTTCCAGAATTTCCCATATCAAGGGCATTTTGTGGCGCTTTTAAGCCATCCATACCCACACCTTGAATAGTAATAACCCCATCTTTATCCTCAATGTCAACACCAAGGTCACGAAAAACCTGCATGGTTGAAAGAACGTCTTCACCTCGCAGAATATCATAAACCTTAGTCTCACCCTCAGCCAAACTTCCAAAGATAATAGAACGGTGGCTGATAGACTTGTCACCTGGGACGCGGATACTGCCATGTAAGTGGCGAATGTTTGTTTTTAGTTTCATACTGGACCTCATACTTGCAATACTTTTACCTATTTTATCATAAAAAGCCAGAAATTCCTTAAAAATTCCTGACTTTATGATAGTTATTTTCTTATTTTAGCAATTCTGAAACTGGTTCGAAAACAATTTTTTCAATGTCAGAAAGGTAAATTGCCAATTGTTGTTGCTTGGTAAAGAATTCTGACAAGAGACTATTTCCTTGAATCTGTTTACCAAAGCCTTCCATTTTAGCTTGGAAGGAAGCATCTGGCATTTGACCTGTCTGTGCTAGTTTTTGAATTTCCTCTTGAAAGGCAACGTATTCTGTAAAGATTTTGCTTGCCTCAGCATCTGCTGCAATCGCATCTTTAGCTGCTTTAACAGCCTTATATTCTGCTAATTCGCGTAGGCCGCGACTGAGTTCGTTTGCACTATCGTAAATATTTGACATGATTTTCTCCTTATTTATTTCTTTTAAAATTAATAGTCACTCTGTGGTCTTTATTATTGTGCAATCACTTTTATATGACCTCTTGAATGTCCATTGCTTAATTCCTTATCTGGTATATACTCTATCTTCAAAGTTCCTAAATTAGAACCTGTTTTTATTTCATTTGACATAAGATTATCAAAATAGTTATTTATCTCATCATCAGATAAGGATGATTCAATCGATTTAACAATATCATAAAATACTTCTTTCATTCCCGCAACACCAGATTCACTATTTTCATTTGTCTGATTAATTGTTACATTGATTTTATCAGTATCATTTGCATGTAAAAGTTCCAAGTAGTATCCGTAGCTTGATGCGAAATATTTTATTTTTATATTTCCTTTTTTGATATTTTCTAATGGGCTATTAGAATGTTGATTATAGCTATTGATAAACTCATTAATAATTCTATCGTCTACATACTTTGAATTGGTTTTCTCTGAACTTGTTTCCTTCTTGGAAGATTCGTTTTTTGTCTCGACACTTGCTTCTGAATTGCTTTTCACATCTTTTTTAACAGCACAAGCACTAAGTAGGATAAAAGAAATAAAGATAACACCAAATATGAATTTAAGCTCTATTTTAGGCATGATTTTCTCCTTATTTAATGACGACTGTATAGTCGGTATTTTCTGTTATGAGGTGCTCGGCTCGTTCCAAGTCTTGAGCATTTTTAAATGAAATTTGTAGAATCCCGTGAATATCCTCACGGTTTTCCTCATTGATGTGAATATTAACCAAGGAAGTTCCACGTAGCAGTTCCAAAATCCGCAGGATAACATCTTCTTCATCGGGAACGTCGACATAGAGGTCATAAGAGCTATCCACTCCACCACGCTTATGGATTTCCATGGCCTGACGTTGCTCACGCGCTTGATTGAAAAAGTTCCAGATTTGCTCTTCATCTCCCTTGCTGATGGCTTGCCCAATCGCTTCCAACCGTTCCTTGAAATCCTCAATGCGGTCTAGAATAGTCTCACGATTGGACAAGAGAATGGAAGTCCACATACCTGGCTCACTTTCCGCAATTCGAGTCATATCTCGAAAACCACCCGCCGCAAAGCGTCTTGCCATCTCATGCTTTTGAGCATAAACAGCAGTCTGTTTCATAAGACTGGAAGCCAGAATATGAGGAAAATGGCTAATCTGAGAAGTGACTCGATCATGCTCCTTGGCATCAATCTCGATAAAGCGAGCATGAAGACCTGAAAGCAAGTCCCTCATTTCCTCAAGCGTGTCCTGACCTGTCAGACTCGAAGGCGTAAAGATATAATAGGCATTTTCAAAGAGATTAACATCCGCAGAAGCAGCCCCTGTCTTGTGACTACCAGCCATAGGATGGGCTCCTACAAAACGAATCGACTTGCTAGCCAAATAGTTCTCCGCCGTATCCACAATGGCTGACTTGGTTGAACCAGCATCTGAAATAATGACCCCTTCTTTCAAGTCCAAGTTGGCCAATTCCTTAATGAAAGCAATGGTTTGTTTGATTGGCAAGCTGAGAATGATGATATCTGCCAAAGGAGCAAAACTGGCAAAATCATCCGTTGCACGGTCAATCATGCCTTCTTTCAAGGCGATATCTCTCGAAGCTTGACTGCGATTATAACCT
Source organism: Streptococcus mitis (assembly GCF_946188375.1). Taxonomy (GTDB): domain Bacteria; phylum Bacillota; class Bacilli; order Lactobacillales; family Streptococcaceae; genus Streptococcus; species Streptococcus mitis_CX. The sequence goes on along the minus strand of NZ_CAMHUS010000007.1, from coordinate 40,632 downwards.
AAAATTTCATAATCTGGATGACCGCGTTTGATACCAAGTGCCATCGAGGCTCCAATCAATCCAAGACCTGCGATATAGACTGTTTTTGCCATAGGAACTCCTTAATAGTTCTTTGTATAGTCTCGGTGTTTGGCTACCGCTTCTTTTAATTCCTCTAGATTGTCTGATGAGAATTTTTCAAGGATTTCTTGTGCCAGAACCGTTGCCACAACAGCTTCCATGACCACTCCTGCTGCTGGAAGAGCAGTCGGATCACTTCTCTCCACAGTTGCCTTGTAGGGTTCATGGGTTTCGATATCCACACTCATGAGTGGTTTGTAGAGAGTAGGAATGGGTTTCATGACTCCACGAACAACGATGGGCTGCCCATTGGTCATACCACCTTCAAAGCCACCCAGATTGTTGGTACGGCGAGTATAGCCGTCTTCTTTAGACCAGAGAATTTCATCCATAACTTGGCTACCTTTGCGGTAACCAGCTTCAAATCCAAGGCCAAATTCAACCCCTTTAAAGGCATTGATAGAAACAACAGCTTGGGCCAATCTTGCATCCAATTTTCTGTCCCATTGGACATAGGAACCAAGACCAACTGGAACACCTCCGACGACTGTCTCCACAACCCCACCGATGGTATCACCGTCACGCTTGATTTGGTCAATATAATCCTTGATTTCCTGTTCCCTTTCTTGGTTGACAATAGAAACTTCTGACTGGGCAGCTCTTTCCTTAATCTCAGCAACCGTGAGATTCTCAGGAACATCGATTTCCTTGCCACCAAAGACTACGACATGGTTGACAATTTCTATATCCAGCTCAGCCAAGAGGCGTTTGGCTACTGCCCCAACTGCCACCCGCATGGTGGTTTCACGGGCAGATGAACGCTCCAAAGAATTTCTCAAATCGTCAAAACGGTACTTGATTCCCCCAACCAAGTCGGCGTGACCGGGACGAGGATGGGTGATTTTTCGTTTGCTTTTAAGGCGGTCTTCAATGTCCTCCACAGACATGATGTCCAGCCATTTTTGGTGGTCCTTATTGATGATATCCATGGTAATAGGAGCCCCTGTCGTCTTCCCATGGCGAACACCCGAAGTAAAGACAACCTGGTCACTCTCAATCTTCATACGACCACCGCGGCCATATCCACCCTGACGACGTTTCAAATCCTCATTGATGTCCTCTGCTGTCAAAGGGAGTCCAGCTGGAATTCCTTCAATGATAGCCGTCAGACGGGGGCCGTGTGATTCTCCTGCAGTTAAATATCTCATACACTCTCCTTATTTTACCAAGTAGTCTTTCATCTCTTCCAGAGAAACTGGGTGAATAGTCGCTGAACCGAGCTCTGGTACCAAGACCAATTTCAAGGTATTGCCACGCGCTTTCTTGTCATGAGTCAAAGCCTGATAAAGCTTGTCAACATCCCAGTTTTCATAATCAACAGGCAAGCCAAATTTCTGACACATATCTGTAATGGACTGAGTTATGCCAGCTGGCATAAGGCCTTTTTCCTCAGCTACCTTGGAAATCTGCACCATGCCCATGGCAACAGCTTCTCCATGCATGACCTTGCCATAACCGGCCGTTGCTTCAATAGCATGACCAATAGTATGGCCAAAATTGAGGTAAAGGCGAACACCATTGTCCAACTCATCCTCAACTACCATCTTACGCTTAACCTGGCAAGAATGTTCAATTAAAGTCTCTGCATGTTCCAGAATGCTCTCTACAGAACCATCTAGCTCCGTCAAGAGAGCCCAAAGTGCTGGATCCTCAATCAAGCCGTACTTGATAACCTCACCCATTCCTTCAATCAACTCTCTTTTTCCGAGAGTTTCAAGAACAAGTGGATCAATCAGAACCCCGTCTGGTTGGGCAAAGGTACCCACCATATTCTTAGCAAATGGAGTATTGACGCCCGTCTTTCCGCCGATAGAAGAATCCACCTGGGCAGTCAAACTGGTCGGAATCTGAACAAAATGAATCCCCCGCATATAGGTAGAGGCTACGAAACCAGCCAGATCTCCAACGACACCACCTCCGAGAGCCACGATTCCATCGCTACGAGTCAACCCCTGCTTAACTAGAAATTCATAGACTTTCTGGACAGTGGTTAAATTCTTTCTTTCTTCCCCTTCTAAAAAGTCAAAAACTGCTACCTGAAAACCAGCATCTTCTAGGCTGAGCTTGACCTTCTCTGCATAAAGAGAAGCTACATGGTTGTCTGTCACAATGACTACCTTTTGTGGTTGCCAGAGTTCTCGCAACCATTGACCAGCCTGAGCCAGACAGCCTTTTTCAATCTGAATATCATAAGGATGATGAGGAATATCGATTCTGATTTTCATAGGAGAATCTCCCTTTCTTTATTGGTATTTTTCTGTTAAGGACTGCCAAATCTCTTCTGTTGGCATTTCCTTTCCTGTCCACAGTTGAAAAGCTTCTGCAGCTTGATAGAGCAACATTCCCAGACCATTGACAACTAGATTCCCCTGACTTCTAGCCCATTTCAAAAATGGTGTTTCAAAAGGTTGGTAAATGATATCAGCTACTAAAAGAGTTTCTGATAGGACAATGTTTTCAGGAACTGGAGATGATTGACTATCCATCCCTACACTTGTCGCATTGACCAGTAAATCCGACTCAGCAATCCTTGCTTGCAGTTCAGAAACATCTTCTAAAGCATACAAGTCCACTTTAAAGCCTGTTTGCTCCTGTAACTTGTCTAGATAAGGTCTTGTTTTTTCCATAGAAACGGAACGAACAAAGACCGAAATCTGACTGACGCCGTCCAAAATAGCTTGTGCCAAGATTGATTTAGCCGCACCACCTGCTCCCAGCAGGGTCATCTTTTTACCTGAAATTGTAAAAGAAGGCAAGCTCTTAAAAAATCCCTTGCCATCTGTATTATATCCAATTAAATTGCCATTCTCATTGACAACCGTATTGACCGCACCAATCAAGCGCGCTTCGTCACTCAGCTCATCCAAATAAGGAATCACCTGCTCCTTATAGGGCATGGACAGGTTTATGCCAAACATCTGGTAGCGACGAATATTGGCCACTGTTTCTGCCAAATCACCCGCTTCAATCTCCCAAGCCACGTAAGCACCATTGGTAGCTGTCGCCTCAAAGGCACTATTGTGAATAAAGGGGGAAATAGAATGCTTAATAGGATTGGCAACAACTGCAGCTAAACGTGTATAGCCATCAAGCTTCATCCAAAATCTCCCTGATTTTTTTCATGTTAGCTAGGGAAATCTGCCCAGGAGCACTAGCCTCATCTAGACTAGCAAAAGACCAGCTAGAACCTGTCACATCCGCAGTGATACGAGAGACCTTGCCCACCTTGCCCATAGAAATCGTCACATATTCCTGCTCAGGATTGAGGATTTTAAAGCCTCGTGTATAGTTCATCAAGTCTAAGACATCCTGCTCCGTGTGAGCCATCACTGCAACCTTAACAAGTTTTGGATTTAGGCTCGTCAACTCTGACAAGATTTCCATCATATTTTCAGGTGTTTCTTGGAAATTGTGGTAACTCAAAACGAGATTTGGGAAGTCCAGCATTTCCTCAAAAACATCCTTGTAGCTGTAATACTCAAAATCAATATAGTCTGGTTGATAGAGTTGCGCCACTTCCTTGATTAAATGGATATATTCTTCTGGAGAAAGGTCGATTTCTCCCCCTTCAGAGCGAGTTCGCAGAGTGAAAACCAACTCACGACCTGCAAATTTTTCAAAAATCGCTGGAGCTACCTGCAAAATCGCTTCTTTAGGCAGATAGTCGGCACGCCATTCAATGATGTCGGCATCCAGATACCTCGTGGCATCCAGAGCCTGAGCCTCCTCTAAACTTCTTGGCATTACTGAAACGATTAATTTCATTTACTAACCTTCATACTAATCACCTTGAGGTAATTACTACTTTCATCTTTTTTATTATAGGCGAAATCTGCTGGAAGACCGTATTTGTTTAAAATCTGGTAACTTCTTCCTGCAAAGCCTTTATCAATTTGTTCTGTAAATTTCTGGCGGGATACATTGGCAGCATTGGAACTGGCAATAATAATCCCTTCCGGATTTAAAATCTCAAGACTCTGGGAAATCAACTTGTGATAATCCTTGGCCACAGAGAACGTTTGTTTTTTGTTCCGAGCAAAGCTAGGCGGATCTAGGACAATCACATCATAGGTCAAGTCTTTTCGCTTAGCATATTTGAAATACTCAAAGACATCCATGACTATGAAACGATGGTCGTCGGTGCTGATTCCATTTGCCTGAAAATGCGCTTGAGATAATTCTCGTGAACGTTTGGCTAAATCAACAGAAGTTGTCTGGCTAGCTCCTCCCATGGCTGCAGCTACTGAAAAGGCTGCTGTATAAGAAAACATGTTGAGCAAGGATTTACCCATAGCCAATCCATCCACTAAACTACCGCGAACTTCATGCTGGTCTAGGAAAATCCCTGTCATCAAGCCATCATTCATAAAGACTTGATAGAGGACACCATTTTCCAAAACAGTGAAGAAGTCGGGTGCTTCTTGACCATAAACATGGGCAGATTCATAGTCCAAACCCTTAAAACGGATCTTCTCATATGCTCCTAAAACCTCAGGAAAAACCTGTCTAAAGGCTTCTGAGATAACCTTGCGAATCTGATATACATAAGAGTTATACCAAGAAAAGACAGCATAGTCGCCATAAAGGTCCACTGTCAGACCGCCAAAACCATCTCCCTCTTGGTTGAAGAGACGAAAGGCAGTTGTCAAATCATCTTGATAGTAGGCACTTCTCTTTTCTTTAGCTTGTCTAAACAGCGTTTCAAAGAAAGCTTGATTGAAGGTCACCTTGTCTTTGCTAACAAACCAGCCCAAGCCCTTGTTTTGCTGAGAAAGGTAGGCAGTACCAAGAAAGTTTCCATCTTGACTATGGACTTCTACTTCCTGATCCTTGAGATTGACATTCTCAAGATCACTGGCTTCTAGTAAAACAAGCCCCTTTGAAAGCTTTTTTTCAACCCGTTTGTTGACTCTTATTCTATTCATAGTCACTATTATAGCAAATTTTGTGACAATTCTCAAAAAAGAAACTACCCTTGCTTTTTTACTCTAGTTTTAAAAAATGGTATACTAATACTAATAAAAACTTAGGAAGTAATTGTGTGAGAATCAATTTTAACAAAATCCAAAAAGCCATGGGTACCAGACTGGGTTTTGTCCTAACCCTTTTAATCCTCTATTGGCTCAAAACCTTATTAGCCTATACCGTTGACTTCAATTTAGATATTCAAGTGGGCAAGCTGCAAGGGAATTACCTTGCCTTTATCGCTTTTTTCAATCCCCTTCCTTTGGGACTCCTCCTGCTGGCTCTAGCCCTCTATGCTCGCTCAACCAAGGCCTTTTACAGTCTTAGTATAGCTATTTACAGCCTTTTATTCATTTGGCTCTATTCCAATGTCTTTTACTATCGAGAATTTAGCGACTTTATCACGGCTAATACCATGAAGGTGGTCAGCAAGGTGTCTGTTGGTACTGCAGAACTAGAGTTACTACGCTTTTGGGATTTCATCTATTTTATGGATTTCCCATTGCTGGCTTATCTTCTCTATAAGAAGCTCATCCAGTTGGATAGGAGACCTTTCAAATTCCGCCCCAGTGTTGCCATCACTGCTCTCTCGGCCCTGCTCTTTTCAGCTAACCTTTTCTTGGCTGAAATTGAGCGTCCCGATCTCCTGTCACGAGGATTTTCTAATTATTATATTGTTCGTGCCCTTAGTTTGCCAGCCTTTTTAGGTTATAGTGCCAACCAATCCTACAGTGCCAACAAAGAACGTGCCAAGGCCTCTGAGACTGATCTTCAACCTATCACAGACTATATTCAAGAACATTCTGCTAAGCCCAATCCAGACTATTTTGGCCTTGCCAAAGGGAAAAATGTGATTTATCTCCACTTAGAGAGTTTTCAGCAGTTCCTACTGGACTATAAACTCAACATAGATGGAACTGATCATGAAGTCACTCCCTTCCTTAATTCCCTCTACCATTCGCAATCAACCCTAGCCTTTTCGAATATCTTTAACCAAGTCAAGGCTGGTAAGACCTCAGATGCAGAAACCATGCTAGAAACTGGCTTGTTTGGACTTGACCAAGGTTCCTTTATGGTCAATTACGGTGGTACCAATACCCAGCAGGCAGCTCCTTTTATCCTATCAAAAAACGGCTATCAATCGAGTGCCGTCTTTCACGGTAATATCGGGACCTTCTGGAATCGAAATACGACCTATAAACAATGGGGCTACCAATACTTCTTTGATGCTTCCTACTTCACCAAGCAAGACAGTAGCAATTCTTTCCAATATGGTTTAAATGATAAAATCATGATGAAAGATTCTATCCAATATCTAGAGCATTTGCAGCAGCCTTTTTATGCCAAGTATATCACGGTGTCCAATCACTATCCCTATGCTAGCAATCTGACAGGCGATGAGCTTGGTTTCCCCTTGGCTAAAACCAAAGATGAAACCATCAACGGCTACTTCCAAACAGCTAACTATCTGGATAGTGCTATCAAGGCCTTCTTTGACTATCTCAAAGAAAGTGGCCTCTATGAAAAATCCATCATCGTCATCTACGGAGACCATTATGGCATTTCCAATTCCCGCAATCCTGACCTGGCTCCCTTGATTGGCAAGACTTCTGAGAACTGGTCGAATTACGACAATGCCATGTTGCAACGAGTGCCTTTTATGGTGGTCATGCCTGGCTATGAAAAGGGACAAATCATCAATACCTTCGGTGGACAAATCGATATCTTACCGACTCTCGAACACCTCCTTGGTATTGAGTCCAATTCCTTCCTTCAAGTCGGCCAAGACCTTCTGTCTCCAGATCATCAAGAAATCATTGCCTTTCGAACTGCCAATTCCTTCGTCACACCAAAATACACCAGTTATGACGGACGAACCTACTACACTGAGAGCGGTCTTGAAATCAGCAATCTTGATGAACAAGCTCAGACTGAACTAGAAATTGTTCGTCAAGCAGCTAGTCAACAGCTAAAAATCAGCGACCAGATTCAAACTGGTGATTTGATACGTTTCTACCAAGCAGATCATCTTGGAAAAGTTGATACAGAAAGTATTTCTTACCTCAATTCTTTACCAATTCTGCAAAAGATTGAGCAGGAAAAGGGAAGTCAGTCAACTAGCCTCTTTAGCCAACGACAAGGTAAAACCAGTACTGACCTTTTCAAAGCTCCAAGTTACCAAGAACTCCACCCCGAGTCTGCAGAAACTGAATCAAAATCACAATAAAAAATGCTCTTCCGTCTTGGAGGAGCATTTCTTTTTATAAAATTTATCAATCAAGCGACCAACTATCTCATCTTTTTTCTATTTCTGCCAATATGCGTGACAGGTAGTAATGATAGCCAAAAATAGCAAGACCAAGCAGAAGGATCAGAGCTCCTACTCCCAAGCTAATGGCAAGGATAGAGGAGAGAGACCGAACCAAGAATAAGCTCCCTATTACAAGGGCCATTAGGATTGCACTATAAATAAACAATAAAACCATTGCTACTATACGATTTGAACGGTTCACCAATTCCGTAATGCTACTCCAATTGGTTGACAGATTTTTCACGTCCTTAAGGTAATGGTGGCAAGAAAGGATGACACTGGCAAGGATCCATGCCACAAGAAGGTAAATCATCGAAAGGATGGGCAAGCCTAGATATAGAGAAAGGCCAAGTAAAGTCAGAACTGGTAAAAAGGACTGGACAGCAAATATAATCCAAAATTTCACTTTCACATAACGAGCAAAGTCAAAGGGTAAACTCTTAAGAAAATCAACATTTTCCCTCTCCAAGGACAAGGCAATTGAATGCAGGCTGGTGATATTGTTATTGACAACTGCTATAAAGAGAGCTATAAAAAACAAGGGTAACCAGTATGGAGGATGAATGTCTGGAACTATCTGAGAATCTCGGATTTTGGAAATCAGACCAATCATCATGAGATAGGGAAGGAAAGCACTTGTAAAAAGCACTGTAACCACGCCAGTTCCCTGTCCCAAGAGAGAGAGGTTGTAGCGCAAAACCATGCGGAAAAATCCCTTTTTAGTAGTTGAAATTCTCTCCTTGCTGCGACGTTCTTTCTTGACCTTCTCCTCACTGTTAAGCAGAATCACGTCATAAAAACGAGGAAAAACCTTCTTTTTACTCAAGTAAAGCAAGAAGAGAGTTAGTCCTATCCAAGCGAGCAGACCCAGGATGGCTTCTGTCGAAAAAGGCTCCACTGCTATTTTGTAAAAGAGATGAATAGGGTAAAGGAGAAATGGAATGTCTCTAACTTTGTCAACAATACGTCCAGAAGTCGACTGTAGAAAGAAGACAAATATTAAAGGTATGAGAACTCCTATCCCAATCATCACATTCGAAAAAATAGACTGATACTTTCTGAAAACCGTAGTCTGAGCCAAGAAATGTACTACCACTACCATCACTAAAGCCAAAGAGACAAATAATAAGGCCAAAGACAGCAACATCAAAGGCAAACCCAGCCAAAAAGAAGGTGCTAGCCTAATGTAGAGGACTAGAAAATAAGCTAGGATTGGTATAATTCCAGCTAGAGCTGGCAAGAGGACAGACAGACCTTTGGCAATTATAATCTCTGATTCTTTAAAGGCATAGGGCCTATAGGAGACCAGGTCCTTACTCTCATAAAAGACATTGTAAAAAGCTGTGAAAGAAGTTGAAAAGGCAAGCACCAGTAAAATAGCAACCATGCTACTAAAAAAACTTGGCATTTCCTCAAAAGGAAAACGAAAGGCTATATTTATAAACATGAAAAGCATCAAGAGACTAGAAAAAATGTAAGAACTTAGGACTCTAGCGGAAACATTTACTTTTTTCCCAGGATTCTTAGCCTGCTTCTTTCGTAGATTAGCCAGATTAGCTTCTTGAGATGAATAGAGGATATTGATATCAACTAATTTTTTAATGACCTTTAGACGCATCCGCAACCTCCTCTTTTCTACCAGCAAGACTAAGGTAGATACTTTCCAAAGACTGGTCTGGGTGGTCTTTTCTCAAGTCCTCTACGCTACCACAATAAATCAAATGCCCTTTTTTCAAAATAGCAATCCGATCACAGACTTGCTCGGCTACCTCTAGGACATGGGTTGAAAACAAGACAGTCTTACCTTTTTGCGCATGTTCCTTCATCATTTGCTTCAAATCAAAGGCAGCCTGGGGATCCAAACCTGTCAAGGGTTCATCCAAGACCCAAATATCAGGATCAGACAAGAGTGCTCCGATAACAAAGACTTTCTGACGCATTCCGTGAGAAAGGGTTTCAATAACCTGATAGCGGTTTTCAGCAAAATCAAAAACGTTCAATAGCCTAGCTAGACTAGCCTCCAAGTCAGAGCTAGTTAGCTCATAGGATGAGGCAATCAATTCCCAAAATTCATTGGCCGTTAAGCGTAAAAATAAGTCAGGCGAGTCTGCTACGTAGCCAATCTTTCGTTTAATAGCCAAGCGATTTTCAGATAACTCCTGACCGTCTACCAAAATACGACCACTGCTGGGTGAAATAATACTGACTAAGGATTTTATGGTGGTCGATTTTCCAGCTCCATTATGGCCAATCAAGCCCATAATCTCTCCATTTTCAATCTGCAAATTGAGATTGCTCAAGGCCTCTTTATCACCATACAACTTACTAACATTTTGAAATTCAATCATGAGAAATCTCCTCTCTTTATCTATGTAATTCACTATCATTATAGCGCTTTCATTTTAAAAATCAACACTTTATCTTGAATAGTTGAAATACATGTCTTCTATTTTACGCAAACGTTTGAGCTAACCGATACTTTATGATAGAATAAAGAACAAGATTGACAAGTAAGAGGAAAAATCATGCAAAATCAAACACTCATGCAATACTTTGAATGGTATCTGCCCCATGACGGCCAGCACTGGACGCGTCTGGCTGAAGATGCTCAACACCTTGCTAATCTCGGTATTAGTCATGTCTGGATGCCACCAGCTTTTAAGGCAACCAATGAAAAAGATGTCGGCTATGGTGTCTATGACCTATTTGACCTTGGAGAGTTCAACCAAAAAGGGACAGTCCGTACCAAGTATGGTTTCAAAGAAGACTATCTTCAAGCTATTCAAGCCCTAAAAGCACAGGGAATCCAGCCTATGGCCGATGTGGTACTCAACCACAAGGCTGCAGCCGATCACATGGAAGCCTTTCAGGTTATCGAAGTAGACCCTGTAGACCGTACGGTTGAACTTGGAGAACCCTTCACCATCAATGGCTGGACTAGCTTTACCTTCGATGGTCGCCAAGATACCTACAATGACTTCCACTGGCACTGGTACCACTTCACAGGTACAGACTATGATGCCAAACGCCGTAAGTCTGGGATTTATCTGATCCAAGGTGACAATAAAGGCTGGGCAAATGAGGAATTGGTCGATAACGAAAACGGAAACTATGACTACCTCATGTATGCCGACCTAGACTTTAAACATCCTGAAGTCATTCAAAATATCTATGACTGGGCTGAATGGTTCATGGAGACAACTGGTGTAGCTGGTTTCCGCTTGGATGCCGTTAAGCACATTGACTCTTTCTTCATGCGCAATTTCATCCGAGATATGAAGGAAAGATACGGTGACGATTTCTATGTTTTTGGTGAATTCTGGAATCCTGACAAGGAAGCCAATCTGGACTATCTTGAAAAAACGGAAGAACGCTTTGACCTTGTCGATGTTCGTCTACACCAGAATCTCTTTGAAGCCAGTCAAGCTGGCGCAAACTATGACCTTCGTGGTATTTTCACAGATAGCTTGGTTGAACTCAAGCCTGATAAGGCTGTGACCTTTGTCGACAACCATGATACCCAACGAGGACAAGCCCTTGAATCGACTGTTGAAGAATGGTTCAAACCAGCAGCCTATGCCCTCATTCTGTTACGCCAAAATGGCCTTCCATGTGTCTTTTACGGCGACTACTATGGGATTTCAGGGCAGTATGCTCAACAAGATTTCAAAGAAGTCCTTGACCGCCTCCTAGCCATCCGAAAAGACTTGGCCTATGGAGAACAAAATGACTACTTTGATGATCCTAACTGTATCGGTTGGGTACGTTCAGGTGCTGAAAATCAATCCCCAATCGCAGTTCTCATCTCAAATGACCAAGAAAACAGCAAATCAATGTTTATCGGCCAAGAATGGGCTAACCAAACCTTTGTAGGTCTACTTGAAAACCACCAAGCTCAAGTTATCATCGATGAGGAAGGTTATGGACAATTCCCTGTCTCAGCTGCTTCGGTAAGTGTCTGGGCAGCCAATACTATCTAATAGCTTATAATCATCAAGCCAGATCCAAGCGGATTTGGTTTTTTTGTATTCACAAAAAGACCTACCCAAGTGGATAGATCTTTATTATCTTACAATTTACCTGCTACTGAATCCAACAATTCTTGGATCTTAGCTTGGTTGCTTCCTCCTGCCATGGCCATGTCTGGTTTACCACCACCACGTCCATCGACGATTGGTGCCAATTCTTTGACAAGGTTTCCTGCATGAAGGTCTTTTGTCTTACTTGCTACAAGGACATTGACCTTGTCACCGATAGCAGCAACTAGGACAAGAAGATCAGAGTAGTCTTTTTGTTTCCAGTTATCCGCAAAAGTACGAAGGGCACCAGCGTCAGATACAGATACTTGACTAGCAATGTAACGGTGACCGTTGACTTCCTTCACATCCTTGAAGATGTCGCCTGCAGCTGCAGCTGCGGCCTTTTCTTTCAATTCAGCATTTTCTTTTTGAAGTTGACGAAGTTGTTCTTGAAGTCCTTCTACCTTGTGAGGTACTTCCTTGACTTGAGGTGCTTTCAATGTTGCTGCGACTGCTTTAAGAGCATCTTCTTGTTCACGGTAGGCTTCAAAGGCTTCCTTACCAGTCACTGCCAAGATACGGCGAGTTCCTGATCCGATCCCTTCTTCTTTGACAATCTTGAAAAGACCAATTTCAGAAGTGTTGCCAACGTGGGTACCACCACAAAGCTCGATAGAGTAGTCACCTATAGTAACAACACGGACTTCTTTGCCGTATTTCTCACCAAAGAGGGCCATAGCTCCCATTTCTTTAGCAGTGTCAATATCCGTTTCAACTGTCTTCACTTCAAGAGCTTCCCAGATTTTCTCGTTGACTTGCTGTTCAATGGCACGCAATTCTTCAGCAGTTACTGCTTGGAAATGCGTAAAGTCAAAGCGAAGGAATTCGACTTCGTTAAGAGATCCTGCTTGTGTCGCGTGGTTTCCAAGGATGTTGTGAAGAGCAGCGTGAAGCAAGTGAGTCGCAGTGTGATTTTTCATGACACGGTGACGACGATTTGTATCAATTGCCAAGGTATATTCTTGGTTCAAGGCAAGCGGTGCAAGAACTTCAACCGTGTGAAGGGCTTGTCCGTTTGGTGCTTTTTGAACATTGGTCACAGTAGCCACGACCTTACTTGACTCATCCAAGATTTGTCCGTGGTCAGCGACCTGTCCACCCATTTCAGCATAGAATGGCGTTTCCGCAAAGATAAGAGAGGCAGTTCCTTCTGATACAGCTTCTACTTCTGCATTGTCAGCCACGATAGCCACCAATTTAGAAGATAATTGGCTAGCATTGTAGTTGAAGACACTTTCCACTGTGATGTTTTGAAGGGTTTCATTTTGCATACCCATTGAGCCACCCTTGACAGCTGAGGCACGCGCGCGTTCTTGCTGTTCTTTCATAGCTGCTTCAAAACCTTCACGGTCTACAGTCATGCCCGCTTCTTCAGCGATTTCTTCAGTCAATTCAACTGGGAATCCATAAGTGTCGTAAAGTTTAAATACATCTGAACCAGCAATGACAGATTGTCCTTTTTCTTTCAAGTCTGCTACGATGCCTTGGGCAAAGTGTTGACCTGAGTGAAGAGTACGCGCAAATGATTCTTCTTCGCTCTTAACGATTTTCTCAATAAAGTCACGTTTCTCAAGCACTTCTGGATAGTAGCTTTCCATGATTTTTCCAACAGTTGGAACGAGTTTGTAAAGGAAAGGCTCGTTGATACCCAATTTTTGACCATGCATAGAAGCACGACGGAGAAGACGACGAAGGACATAACCACGACCTTCATTTCCTGGAAGGGCACCATCACCGATGGCAAATGAAAGAGAACGGATGTGGTCAGCGATAACCTTAAAGCTCATGTTGTCGCCATCTTGGTCATAGACCTTACCAGACAATTTCTCCACTTCACGAATGATTGGCATGAAGAGGTCCGTTTCAAAGTTAGTCTTAGCCCCTTGGATAACGGCTACCAAACGCTCCAAACCAGCGCCCGTATCAATGTTCTTATGTGGCAATTCCTTGTACTCGCTACGAGGAACAGCAGGATCTGCGTTAAATTGTGACAAAACGATGTTCCAGATTTCGATGTAACGGTCGTTTTCGATATCTTCTGCAAGCAGGCGAATACCGATATTTTCTGGGTCAAAGGCTTCTCCACGGTCAAAGAAGATTTCTGTATCTGGTCCAGAAGGTCCTGCACCGATTTCCCAGAAGTTGTCCTCGATTGGAATCAAGTGACTTGGATCCACTCCCACTTCAATCCAGCGGTTATAAGAATCTTTATCATCTGGATAGTAGGTCATGTATAGTTTTTCAGCAGGAAAATCAAACCATTCAGGGCTTGTCAAAAGCTCATAAGCCCAAGTGATCGCTTCGTCACGGAAGTAATCCCCGATAGAGAAGTTCCCCAACATTTCAAACATGGTATGATGACGAGCAGTTTTCCCTACGTTTTCGATGTCATTGGTACGGATAGCCTTTTGCGCATTGGTAATACGGGGATTTTCAGGGATGATGGTCCCGTCAAAGTATTTCTTAAGGGTTGCTACCCCAGAGTTGATCCACAAAAGAGTTGGGTCATTTACAGGAACCAAACTCACTGATGGTTCTACTGAGTGACCTTTGGTCGCCCAGAAATCAAGCCACATTTGGCGTACTTGTGCACTAGATAGTTGTTTCATATTGTCTCCTTATTTACTTGTTTAATGTGATTGGCTTTCCAGCATCTCCACATAGTCAATCGCGACGCAGAGGGAAATGACTAGGTCTGCATAAGCGTCCTCAAGAACCGTTACGGTATAGGTAGAGGTCAGATGGAAGAGTTCCTTCTTAATTTCCGCAATCAGCTGATCGCGATCATCCAGCAATTTGAAATCCAAATCCCAGATATTGCCCTCGATACGAAGACCTAGATTATCAAACTCATACTTATCTCGCCAGAAGGTCAACTTCTTACGAATGACAAAACTCGAGCCATCCTGAAGCTGAATCTCAAAACGAGGGAGCAAGGTCAAGATTTCTTTACTAATCTGACTGACCTGTTCACCAGCCGCATCATAGATGGTAAAAGTTTTGGGAATCTTAAAAAATGATCCCTCCACCTGATAGGCGATTTCTCCCCTGTCATCCTTGATAGCGAAGCGTTCGCCTCCAAGACGAAACTTTTGTTTGACAAGAAATGTTTTCATCAACACCTCCAAAAATCAAAAGACAAGCTCATATCACGAAGGGCGAAAAACCGCGGTACCACCTTCATTCAATGAACTTGTCATTCTCTTATTCTTATGCAATTGTTAAATTGAGTAGCATGACTTCCTAGCTTAGATGGCTCGCAGCACCGCCATTTCTCTGGACTAAGACAACTGAAAATCAATTCTCAACTTTCTTATTATAACGTTTTTCTAAGCTTGCGTCAACTGGAAATCGTCTCCGTTGAATCAGAGCAATTCTCTACATCTCCGATTACTTTTTCAGAATATATTTTTTCTTACTGCTATCACTCTTTTTATCCCAACTTTTATCCCAAAGTTTTGAATTGTTAAAGATAGCTACGAAAATATTTGCAAATATAAAGAACCCTATCACCAAATGTATGGAATCAGTTGTTAGGTATTGTCGATCCAAACCATCCTTTAGATAAAATAGTATATATGTTTGCTGAACAGTCAAAAAGGTTGGCCAGAAACTTTTTTTGAAAAAAGTAGACATTTCCATTGTTTGTTACCGCTTTCTGTAAGGTTAAACTTAGTATACTACTGGGCAAGCAAATAGAATAGAATATAATAGAAAAAGATATGGCTGTAAAAACTGACTTATATTAAAAAACGAACCAGCTTGACTGATTCGTTTCGTGACTGCTAACTCCTACTTCCGATACATTTTAAACTGTAGGAAGAGATCGCTATATTTTCCTGTCCATTTATGGTCAAATTTTTCATAAACTTCTAGGTGTTTCATGGTTTCAGCATCTGGATAGAAGGCTTTATCTTCTTTTTTCTCCTCTGGGAGCAATTCCTTAGCTGGTAGGTTTGGTGTTGAATAGCCGACATACTCCGCATTTTTGAGAGCATTTTCGGGTTTCAACATAAAGTTGATAAAGGCATAGGCTGCATCTTGGTTTTTGACTGTTTTTGGTATAACCATATTGTCAAACCAAAGGTTGCTGGCCTCAGTCGGCACCACATAGCGTAGATTTTCATTTTTTTCTAGCATTTGGCTGGCTTCACCAGAGAAGGTCACACCGATAGCAGCATTGTTCTGGATCATGTAGCCCTTCATCTCATCCGCCACAATAGCCTTGATATTTGGAGTCAGTTTGTAGAGCTTATCAACTGTCTCTTCCAACTGCTGGGTATCCTTGGAGTTGAGGCTGTAGCCGAGGGAATTTAGTCCGAGTCCCAGCACCTCACGCGCCCCATCAAAGAGCATGATAGAGTTCTTATACTCTGGCTTCCAGAGGTCATCCCAATGCTCAGGCGCCTCATCTACCATGGTTTCATTGTAGACAATTCCCAAGGTTCCCCAGAAGTAAGGAATGGAGAATTTATTGCCTGGGTCAAAGGACTGGTTGAGGAACTCTGGTCCGATATTTTCAAGACCTTCAAGTTTTGAATAGTCAAGCGGTACCAAGAGGTCTTCGTCCTTCATCTTGTTAATCATGTATTCACTAGGGATAGCAATATCGTAGGTCGTTCCACCCTGCTTGATCTTGGTATACATGGCTTCATTGGAGTCAAAAGTCTCGTACTGGACTTGGATTCCTGTTTCTTCTGTGAATTTCTCCAAGAGTTCAGGATCGATATAATCACCCCAGTTGTAAATGACCAGTTTTTGACTATCTCGGCTATTGATTTTACTGTCTAGATGCGTCGCAATTCCCCATAAGACGAGGATAATGGCTACGATTCCTGCTAAAAATGAATAGAGTTTTTTCATGCTTGCTCCTCCTTCTCACGTGAGATAAAGTAATACCCAACAACCAGGATAATACTAAAGAGAAAGACAAGGGCAGACAGGGCATTGATTTCTAGCGAAATCCCCTTACGAGCACGAGAGTATATCTCGACTGATAGGGTTGAAAAGCCATTTCCCGTTACAAAGAAGGTCACGGCAAAGTCATCTAGCGAATAGGTGAAGGCCATGAAATAACCTGCAATGATAGACGGAGTCAGATAAGGAAGCATGATTTCCTTAAACATCTGAAATTGACTGGCTCCCAAGTCATAGGCCGCATGAATCATGTCGCCATTCATTTCCTTAAGACGAGGCAAGACCATCAAGACCACGATAGGAATGGAAAAGGCCACATGACTAGAAAGAACGGTCAAAAAGCCAAGTGAAAACTTGAGTTGGGTAAAGAGAATCAAGAAGCTGGCACCAATCATAACATCGGGCGCAACCATGAGGATATTATTGAGTGAAAGAAAGGCTTCTTGGTATTTCTTACGAGACTGGTAGATGTAAATAGCTCCAAAAGTCCCGATAATGGTCGCTATCAAGGCTGAAAGGAAGGCCAAGAAAAAGGTCTGAGTCACAATCAACATAAGACGACCATCGCCAAACATGGTTTTAAAATGGCTCAAGCTAAAGCCTGTAAAGCTATTCATGTCGTTGCCTGCGTTAAAGGCGTAACCAATCAAGTAAAAGATAGGCAGGTAGAGGACAAGAAAGACCAGTCCTAGATATAGATTGGCAAATTTTTTCATCGTTCTCTCCTTTCCTTGGTCACCCACATGGTGATGAACATGGTCAGAATGAGAATCACACCGATGGTTGAACCCATACCGTAGTTGTCATTGGTCAGGAAGTTCTGTTCAATAGCCGTTCCCAGAGTAATAACACGGTTCCCACCAATCAAACGGGTCAGCATGAAGAGACTCAAGCTTGGAATAAAGACCGACTGAACTCCACTTCGCACGCCGTTCATAGACAGAGGGAAGATGACATGACGGAAGGTCTCCCATTTGGTCGCACCAAGATCGTAGCTGGCATTGATGAGGTTGTTATCCATATCGTCCAAGACATTGAAAATCGGCAATATCATAAAGGGAAGCTCGATGTAGCTTGCGACAAAGATAAAGGAGAAATCGGTAAAGAGCAACTGTTGCGAACCGATTCCGATAAATTCAAGGAATTGGTTAATAGAGCCATTTTGACCAAAAATCCCAATAAAGGCATAGGCTTTAAGGAGCAAATTGATCCAGGTAGGCAGGATAATCAGCATGAGCCAGAGTTGACGGTGCTTGAGACGGGTCAAAAAGAGGGCTGTTGGATAGCTGATAAGCAAGGTCACAAAGGTCACAATTCCTGCATAAAGTACGGAGTTAAAGCTCATTTTAAGGTAAGTTAAGTTTTGTGACGCAAAGTAGGACTTATAATTTTCTAAACTGAACTGGCCTTCGATATTGAAAAAGGATTGACCGAAAATCAAGACCAAGGGTGCCAATACAAATAGGGCAATCCAAAGCATGTAGGGCACTACAAAGAGTTTAGAGCTTGTTTTCTTCATCTCTTTCCTCCTCGATTGCATTGATTAGACCTGCTTCTTGCTCTTCGATTTCTACGTACTCCTCAATACGAGCATCGAACTCTTCTTCAGTTTCGTTGAGACGCATGATATGGATGTCTTCCGGTTCAAAGTCCAGACCGATTTCCTCACCCACGATGGCCTTACGAGTCGAGTGGATCATCCATTCATTCCCAAGTTCGTCATAGGCGATAATTTCATAGTGAACCCCACGGAAGAGCTGGGTATCCACCTTAACTTGGAGCTTGCCTTCTTCAGGAAGGGTAATCCGCAAGTCCTCTGGACGAATCACGACCTCAACAGGTTCATTTGGCTTCATCCCACCATCGACCGCTTCAAAGCGTTTGCCGTTGAACTCAACCAAGTAGTCCTCAATCATGATTCCTGGCAAGATATTTGACTCACCGATAAAGGTGGCAACAAAGTGATTGATCGGCTCATCGTAGATATCCACAGGTGTTCCAGACTGGACAATCTCGCCATCATTCATAACGAAAATCCAGTCACTCATAGCCAGGGCTTCTTCCTGATCGTGAGTGACAAAGACAAAGGTAATGCCCAATCGTTGTTGCAGTTCACGCAGTTCGTACTGCATATCTGTTCGTAATTTTAAGTCCAACGCTGACAAAGGCTCGTCCAACAAAACCACACGGGGTTGGTTGATAATGGCACGGGCAATAGCCACACGCTGACGTTGTCCTCCAGAGAGTTTACGAATGGAACGTTTTTCGTAACCTTCCAACTGAACCATCTTGAGAACTTCCGCTACGCGTTTCTCGATTTCTTTCTTGTCAATTTTACGCAAGCGAAGCGGAAAGGCAACATTTTCAAACACATTCATATGTGGAAACAAGGCATAGGATTGGAAGACCGTATGGACGTCTCGCTTGTTGGTTGGGATGTCGTTGATGCGGACACCGTCCAGCAAAATATCTCCTGTCGTCGCATCCAGTAAACCTGCAATGATGTTTAGGATGGTTGATTTCCCTGAACCAGATGCGCCTAAAAGAGTGTAGAATTTCCCTTCTTCCAACTCAAAGTTGATGTCTTTGAGAACCTTGGTGTTGCTGTCTTCAAAAACTTTTGAGACGTTTTTGAATTCAATAATTGGTTTTTTCAATTGTCATTTATTCCTTCTTTTTCATAGATTAACAGATCAGGGCTCTGTCAGGCCGCTACTACCTCGTGTAGGAGATTGAACTGCCTACATTCTTCTGCACTAACGATAGGCTTTCACCCCCTTTCCATGACATAGTAGCAGCTTTTCAACTACAGCTTCCTACTTGCTTTCACCTAAAATACGGACTTCTCTCTCAAGAGTGACGCCAGAGTGTTCCTTGACTTTTTCGATAACAGACTCAATCAAGTCCTCGTAGTCTTTAGCCGTTCCGTCAGCAACATTGATCATAAATCCTGCGTGTTTTTCTGACACTTCTACGCCACCGACACGATAGCCTTTCAAGCCAGCTTCTGAAATTAATTGACCTGCAAAATGACCTACTGGACGCTTAAAGACCGAACCACAAGATGGATATTCTAAAGGTTGCTTGAGTTCACGTAGATGCGTCAAACGATCCATTTCTTGCTTGATAACCTGATGGCTTCCTGGAGCAAGGGCAAATTTAGCTGACAAGACAACTGCACCAGACTCTTGAATGGCTGAATGGCGGTACCCAAAAGCCAAATCTTTGGCAGACAGGGTCTCGATTTCTCCATCCTTGGTCAAAACCTTACAAGACTGCAAGATGTGGGCAATCTCGCCACCATAGGCACCCGCATTCATAAAGACAGCACCACCGACGCTCCCTGGAATGCCACAAGCAAACTCAAAGCCAGTCAAACTATGACGAAGGGCAATGCGAGTTGTTTCAATCAAGTTGGCACCAGCTTCTGCTTCAATAGTATAGCCATCAACAGAAACATTATTGAGCTTGTCACACAAGATGACAAATCCACGAATTCCACCATCACGAACGATGATATTGCTGGCATTTCCAAGAACCATCCAAGGGATGTCTTCTTGATTGGCAAATTTAACAACGCGCGCCAACTCAAAACGATTTCGTGGAAAGACCAAATAATCGGCCTCTCCACCTACTTTTGTATAACTATAGCTATGCAAGGGTTCTTTGAAACGGATATCAATCCCTTCTAAGATTTCAAGCATGTTTTCTTTTACTGACATGACACTCTTCCTTTTACAAAATTCATTCCATTATACCATTTTTAAGACCATTTGACGACCCTAAAAAAATCTTGGGCTTATTTTAAACAAAAAAAGAGGTTTCCCCCTTTTTCTTATGATTTTTTGCAAAAGATAGCCTTGGTTCCATAGGCAACTAGGATCAGTTCAACTAGTAGAATGACTTCAACTAAGACTGGACTTGTAAGCCAGCCAACTTGGGCTAGAGATGGTGCCAGGTCAAAGAAGGCATGTAGGCCATAGGCTGCTAGGAGATAAATCCATTTCTTCTGGCGAACAGCTTGGTAAACCCAAACAGTCAAAAGCAATTGGAAACCTAGAGCCAAAATTCGCTCAAAACCAAGCAAATAAATCTGCCAGACAGAAAGTGACTGAATGGTTTTTAACATATTTTCAGACAGCAATTGCATGACCTGTGGATTCTGAGTTTGAACTGCTGAGAGAACGATGTAGAGATTAATCAAACTAGTAAGACCTAGGAAAATCAACTCCAAGCCACCATGCCCCAATCCATAAGCCAAGGCATCTGCCTTTTCCAAACTTCTCTTTTTCTCCAACCATTTGAAGAAAATAAGACGAGCAGTTTCCTCAAAAAATGCTGCCATGGCTAGGCCATAGATGATATAGACAAGCGGATGGTCTCGCAAGAGGGCAATACTACCGTCTTTTTGAGGATGTAAAACCAAGATATGCACCAGTTTTTCTAAAATCTGTGAAGAGACAAAGAAGGCAACAGCCCCCAAGCCCAAGACAGCTAGATTAATCTGGTGTTTCTTTTTGGCATACCAAATGCTTCCTATCAAGAAAGCCAGCAACAGCAACATGGTAATAATGATATGAATGGTCATTTTCTTCTCCTATTCCGCCTTTTCAATATCTTTTTTCATCTCGTCAACATTGAACTTAGCAAACAAGTATTGACGATCTTGGACTGGAAAACGTTGGTCCAACTGGTCAACCGCTCCCACCTCGATAATCCCTTCCTTGATGACAAAGTCCATGACATGCCCACCGAAGGTCAAATCATCTGAGATGAAGTGTAGATGATAGCCTGCCACACTGACTCCATGGAAAATCTCTGGCGTCCAGAAACCAACGATGGTTCCTGCTACATTGTCTCGACGATATTCAGGTTGATGGGTTGCGACCTCAGCAAACTTGGTATCTGGTGTCGACTTGGGAATCATACGCACATGCATATGCGAAAATTCCCCACGAATCTTGATAGAACGGAAAAGATTTTCCCCGTCATAATAAGACTCGATTCGCTCTTCCAATTCCTTGTCTGTCATCTCAAAGCGCTGGCGGAAAATGACCTCTGCCTGATGCGGTACTACTGCTGCATAAGGAATAAGGGCATCTGGTGATACTTCCACAATTTCTGGCTGATCTCCTGAGCCTTTGGCCTGGTAGGCCTTGCCATCCAATACAATCAATTCCCCATCAATAGAATCCAAGGTTCCCAAACCAAGGTCACCATGCTCTAGCAATTCTCCCACTGTCATGGTACCGCCATAAAGGCCTGCCATCAAGGCTCCAAGGGTATTGTATTGAAATAATTTCACTGGTTCCTGCACGTTCTTATCCATTCACTTTCTTGTCTGTTATTCTATAAATCTTACTCCTAAGTATACCACATTTGCCCCTAGATGTGAACGAGAGAAACACTCTAGACATTGCCAAGAAGGAAAAAAAAGGGTACAATGTAACAAAATCAAGGGAGGTCTGGAATGAAGAAACAAAGCAAGTACCAAGAGGTTGTTTCCTATCTGAAAAACGGTATAGAGTCTGGACGATTTCCAACGGGAAGTCGCCTGCCTTCTATCCGTCAACTGAGCCTTGACTTTCACTGTAGCAAGGATACTGTCCAACGAGCCCTGCTGGAATTACGGCACGAACAATACCTCTATGCCAAGCCCCAGAGTGGCTACTATGTATTAGAACAAGGGGAACACCAGGATCTAGAAATCGAAGTCACTGACGAACATGCCAGTGCCTATGACGATTTCCGACTCTGTATCAATGAAACCTTGATTGGCCGGGAAAACTACCTCTTCAACTACTATGACAACCATGAAGGATTAGAAGACTTAAGACAATCCATTCATAAACTCCTCTTTGACCAAGCTCTCTACTGCAAGGCTGATCAACTGGTACTGACTTCTGGAACCCAGCAAGCCTTGTTTATCCTTTCTCAAATATCCTTTCCTAGCCAAGCCAAGGAAATCTTGGTGGAACAGCCGACCTACCATCGGATGAATCGCCTCTTAATTGCTCAAGGTCTGGACTATCAAACGATCGAACGAGGCATTGATGGAATTGACTTGCAAGAGCTGGAAGGCCACTTCAAAACAGGAAAAATTAAGTTTTTCTACACCATTCCTCGTTTCCACTATCCTCTGGGGCATTCCTATTCTGAGCAGGACAAACGGGCTATTCTTGACTTAGCTGCCAAGTATGGTGTCTATATCGTAGAGGACGACTATCTGGGTGATTTGGACTCCAAGAAGGGCCAGACCTTCCACTATCTGGATACAGAAAAGCGCGTCATTTATATCAAGTCCTTCTCAACCAGCCTCTTTCCAGCCCTGCGGATAACAGCACTCATTCTTCCAAATGCTATCAAGGAAGCCTTTGTCGCCTACAAAAATATCCTAGACTACGACAGCAACCTCATCATGCAAAAGGCCCTGTCACTCTATATTGACAGTCAATTATTTGAGAAAAATCGGCTAGCTCGCTTGTCCAATCAGGAAACTTACCAAAAACAACTCGAGGAAAGCTTAACTAAAACATCTTGTCCCCTCCCTCACTTTCCCCTACACGATGGTTTATTGCTAGACCTTAGACAGTATCCTAAAATTGCTAGTCTCAAACACAGTCAACTGGGCTTGGACTTCTTTGAAGAGGCTTACTTGGATACCTGTCCTTATCAATTTGCCAAGGTATCCTTAGACAATCTGGAAAATGTTTTAAACTATGTAAAAGCAGAATTGGACTGACTTCCAACTCTGCTTTTTTCTTATACTCTTCGAAAATCTCTTCAAACCACGTCAGCGTCGCCTTACCGTACTCAAGTACAGCTTGCGGCTAGCTTCCTAGTTTGCTCTTTGATTTTCATTGAGTATTATTCTTCAACTTCTGTTAAGGTTGCCGCTTTTTCAAGATATTTTTGGTAGGTGCCGTCATCCTTGAGTTTTTTGATGACCTTGTCCACCACTTCTTTCAAATCAGCACTATTTTTTCTAAGGGCAACTGCATTAGCTTCGCCGTCCTTCATCTTCAAGCTGACAGTTGCGACAGCTAGGTCTGCATTTTTAGCAGCATAGCTAAGCGCAACAGGCTCATCCATGTGAACAGCATCTACTTTTCCAGCCTGTAATTCATTAACAGCTTCACCCATATTGGTTAGGGAAGTCAGCTGAGCTTTTGGCAATTGTTCCTTGACCATTGATTCTGGAACAGTTCCTTTTTGGGCCGCAATATTAGCACTTTCAAGGCTAGTTAAATCCTTGTATTTTTCTACATCGGACTTACGAACCAAAAAACTAATCTTGTTTTCATAGTAGGGGATTGAAAAATCAAAGACTTCTTTTCTCTCATCAGTAGCGCTAATTCCCGCAACTGCTAGGTCAGCCTTACCAGTTTGAAGACTGGTCAAGACATTGTCAAAACTCATGCTTGAAATTTCCAACTTCACCCCAAGTTCATCAGCGATAGCTTGGGCCATATCAATGTCCGCACCGACTACCTGGTTTTTTCCATCAACCAAGGATTGGAATTCAAAGGGTGCATAGTCTGGACTGGTCGCCACAACTAATTTCCCCTTTTGCTTGATGGCCTCAACAGCTGACTGAGAACCGTTAGAATCCGACTGGCAAGCCACTAAGAAGAAACTTGCAAGAAAGCTACATAAAACAAATATCCATTTTTTTGATTTCATAAATAAACAACCTCTCTGTTAATTTTGTATAATTATAACGCTATCCAAGTTGCTTGTCAAGTGTTTTTTGAATTTTTATCTTAAAAATATTTTTTTCATTCAAGAAAAGGAGCTGTCAGTTGATTTCGAGCTCCTTTTTATACAGAATAAATCTATTTTATAGTTCGACAATCTTACCTGTTTCAAAGTAAACAACCCATTCACAGATATTTTTAGCATAGTCTCCAATACGTTCCAAGAAAGCAATCACTTGGAAATAATCACGACCTGTAACGATGGCATCTGGATTTTTCTTGATTTCTTCTGTAGCCAAATCACGAATGCTATCAAAGTAATGGTTGATTTTTTCATCCATGGCTGCTACTTCATAGGCCTGGTCTACTGAACCATTGAGATAGAGTTCAAGGGCTGCTTCAACGAAGTTCTTGACATCGCGCCCCATTCTCTTGATTTCTTCTTCAACAGCTGGGATACGTTGCTCCCCCTTCATACGAATTGCCGCTTTGGCAATAGAAACGGCATGGTCACCCATACGTTCCAAGTCAGATACGGCTTTTAGGACTGTTAGAACAGTACGCAAATCTTGAGAAACTGGTTGTTGAAGAGCAATCATTTCAAATGATTTCTTTTCTAATTTCACTTCGTATTCGTTTACTTCTGCATCGTCTTCGATGACTTCCTTGGCCAAATCACGGTCATGCGTAACAAAGGCACGCACCGTACGATTGATTTGGGATAGCACTTCTTGTCCCATTGCATAGAACTGGTTGTGCAATTTCTCTAAATCTTCTTCAAATTGAGAACGTAACATCATTTATCTCCTTATCCAAATTTTCCTGAAATATAATCTTCTGTTTCCTTGTGTTGTGGGTTGAGGAACATCTTCTTGGTATCGTTAAACTCGATCAGATCTCCATCTAGGAAAAATCCTGTCTTGTCAGAGATACGAGAGGCTTGTTGCATGGAACGCGTAACCAAGAGCATGGTGTATTTATCTTTTAGACCATACAAGGTTTCCTCAATCTTACCAGCCGAGATAGGGTCCAAGGCTGAAGTCGGTTCATCCAAGAGAATGATTTTAGGACTGGTTGCCAAGACACGGGCAACACAGACACGTTGCTGTTGTCCGCCTGAAAGCCCGATAGCTGAATCATGCAGGCGATCCTTGACCTCATCCCAGATAGAGGCTCGTTGCAAGGCTTTTTCTACCGCTTCATCCAGAACCTGCTTATCCTTAACTCCATTGATACGAAGCCCGTAAACAACATTTTCGTAGATAGACATAGGGAAAGGGTTCGGTTGTTGGAAAACCATACCGATTTCCTTCCGCAATTCAACTGTATCTGTACGCGGACTGTAGATGTTGTGACCGTTGTAAACCACCGAACCAGTTGTGGTTACCTCTGGATTGAGATCCCCCATACGGTTGATAGCCTTGAGAAGAGTTGACTTCCCTGATCCAGATGGACCAATCAAGGCTGTAATTTCCTTAGGTTGGAAAGATAGGGAAACACTATTCAAAGCCTTTTTTTGATTGTAGTAAACGGACAGCTCTGACACCTGTAAAATCGCTTCTGTCATACTGTTTCCTTTCTATCCAAAGTGTCCTGTTACGTAGTCATTGGTTGACTGTAGTTTGGCATTTTGGAAAATATTAGAGGTCTTATCGTACTCGATCAAGTCACCCAAGTAGAAAAATCCTGTGTAGTCACTAGCACGCGCAGCCTGCTGCATGCTGTGGGTCACGATGATTATGGTGAAATCTTTCTTCAATTCCAACATGGTTTCTTCCAGCTGAGCTGTCGCAATCGGATCCAAGGCTGACGCTGGCTCATCCATCAAGAGAATATCTGGTTTAACAGAGATAGCACGAGCGATACAGAGACGTTGTTGCTGACCACCAGATAGGGTCAAGGCTGACTTGTGCAAATCGTCTTTGACCTGGTCCCAAAGGGCAGCCTGACGGAGAGAGGTTTCCACAATTTCATCCAAGACTTGCTTGTCCTTAACTCCTGCACGTTCATGGGCAAAAGTGATGTTACGGTAGATAGACTTGGCAAAGGGATTTGGTCGTTGGAAGACCATTCCAATATGCTTACGCATCTCATAAACATTGATTTCTGGGCGGTTGACATCAATTCCTTGATAGAGGATTTGACCTGTGACCTTAGCAATATCAATGGTATCATTCATACGGTTGAGACTGCGGAGGTAGGTTGATTTCCCTGAACCAGAAGGGCCAATTAAGGCCGTAATTTTATTTTTTTCAAATTGCATATCGATGCCCTTGATGGATTCTTTTTTACCGTAGTAAACATGTAAATCCTTAGTAGAGAGGGCCACTTTCTCTTCAGGAAAGGTGATGATATACTTTTCATCCCAATTATATTTTGACATGGCTTCTCCTTTAGGCAGCGGTTAATTTCTTATGTAGATAGCTTCCGAGTTTGCGGGCTCCAAAGTTAAAGATGAGGATAAAGATGAGGAGCACGGCCGCAGAACCTGCTGATACGATAGTTCCATCAGGAATGGTACCTTCACTGTTGACTTTCCAAATGTGGACAGCCAAGGTTTCTGCTTGACGGAAGATTGAGATTGGGCTAGTCACACTGAGAATGTTCCAGTTTGACCAGTCCAGGGCTGGAGCGGATTGTCCTGCTGTATAAATCAAAGCAGCAGCCTCACCAAAGATACGACCAGAGGCCAAGACAACCCCAGTGACAATACCTGGAAGGGCTTCTGGAATGACCACATGGACCACTGTCTCCCAGCGAGAAATTCCAAGGGCCAAGCCAGCCTCACGTTGCGTATGGTGAACGTGTTTCAAACTGTCTTCAACATTACGAGTCATCTGAGGTAAGTTAAAGACTGTCAAGGCCAAGGCACCTGAGATGATTGAAAATCCATACTCAAACTGAACTACAAAGATCAAGTAACCAAAGAGACCTACAACCACTGATGGCAATGAAGACAAGATTTCAATACAGGTTCTGACAAAATTGGTCACAGGACCTTTTTTGGCATATTCAGCTAGGAAAATCCCAGCCCCCATAGACAAGGGCACAGAGATAATCAAGGTAATAACCAGAAGGAAGAAGGAATTATAGAGCTGAATTCCAATCCCTCCGCCTGCTTGGTAAGAAGATGATTTGCCAGTCAAGAAAGACCAAGAGATGTGGGGCAAACCACGAACCAAGATATAAAGAATCAAGGATGCCAAGATGGCAACGATAATTCCTGCAATTGAGTAGAGGACAGCTGTTGCAATTTTATCTAATTTCTTAGCGTGCATAGTTTTTCTTTCCTCTTTCTTTCGTAATCAATTTAATCACACTGTTGAAGGCCAAACTCATCAAGAGCAAGACTAAGGCTAGTGACCAGAGAACGTTATTGTCAACTGTTCCCATAACGGTATTTCCGATACCCATGGTCAAGACAGAGGTCAAGGTTGCAGCAGGTGTTGTCAATGAAGTTGGGACAACGGCTGAGTTTCCGACCACCATCTGAATGGCCAAGGCCTCACCAAAGGCACGCGCCATCCCAAAGACCACTGCTGTAAAAATCCCTGAACGCGCTGCCTTCAAGGTGACGCGCCAAATGGTTTGCCAGCGAGTGGCCCCCATAGCCAAACTAGCTTCACGATAATGACGAGGCACCGCACGCAAGCTATCGGTTGTCATAAAGGTTACCGTCGGTAAAATCATGACAAAGAGAACGAAAATCCCTGACAAGATCCCAAAACCAGTTCCACCAAAGACACTACGGACAAAGGGAACTACGACCTGCAAACCGATAAATCCATACACGACGGAAGGAATCCCAACTAGCAATTCAATGGCTGGTTGCAAGATTCTCGCACCTTTTGGTGAGACCTCGGTCATAAAGACTGCCGCACCGATGGCAAAAGGAGTTGCGATAAGGGCAGACAGGATTGTGACAATAAAGGAACCC
The DNA here is from genome assembly GCF_946188375.1 of Streptococcus mitis. GTDB lineage: Bacteria > Bacillota > Bacilli > Lactobacillales > Streptococcaceae > Streptococcus > Streptococcus mitis_CX. The sequence continues at coordinate 12,606 of NZ_CAMHUS010000007.1, read as the reverse complement.
AAAATCATGGGAAGGGCACCAAATTGTTTACCTGAAGGATTCCAAGTTTGTCCAAAGAGGAAATCAAAGATGTTGACCCCATTGACAAAGAAGGTCGACAAACCTTTCTGAGCTACGAAAATCAAAATCATAGCCACGATGATAACAATCAAAGACAGACAGGCAAAGGTCAAGCCTTTCCCTAGTTTCTCTAGACGAGAGTTCTTTGAGGGAGAAAGTAATTTTTTAGCTAATTCTTCTTGATTCATTAGTGACTCCCTTCTAGTACTGTTACCGTTCCGACAGCATCTTTTTCAACTTTCATTTCCTTGACAGAAATATAGCCCATTCCCTTAACGATTCCGCTTTGCGCTTCATCTGAGAGGACAAAGTTAAGAAATTCTGCCACCAATTCATTAGGCTGACCTAGTGTATACATGTGTTCATAAGACCACAAGGGCCAGTTATTGGTGGTAACATTTTCTGCAATCGGCTCATAGCCGTTCAATTTCATGCGTTTAACCGAGTCATCCACATAGGCAAAAGCTAGGTAAGAAATGGCTCCTGGTGTCTGGGAAACAATGTTTTTGACCATCCCATTTGAATCCTGTTCTTGACTCTGCACGGCAGATTGACCATCCATGATAACACTATCAAAAGTTGCACGTGAACCAGAACTTGCCGCGCGGTTGATAATGGAAATGGCTAGGTCTTTCCCACCGACTTCTTTCCAGTTGGTCACTTGACCTGTGAAGATGCTACGGAGTTGTTCAGTTGTCAGATTTTCAACATCAACTTCCTTATTTACAATGACTGCCAAGCCAGCTACGGCTACCTTATGGTCCACTAGAGCGGATGCGTTGATACCGTCTTTTTCCTCGGCAAATACGTCTGAATTTCCTACATCAACAGCTCCAGACTGAACCTGAGACAGACCTGTACCAGATCCTCCACCTTGGACGTTGACTGTTTTTCCAACGTGCAGAGAGCCAAATTCATCTGCTGCTGCTTCGACCAAGGGCTGAAGAGCCGTTGAACCAACAGCTGTCATGGATTCTCCACGATCAATCCAGCTAGCACATCCCGCCAAAGAACCTGCCAGCAAAAGAGCTGCAAGGGATAGAGCGAGTTTTTTCCTTTTTTTCACTGTTTTTCTCCTTGAAAATAATGGTGAATGCTGTGAATTTTTTCAACTATTTATTTATGTTTTTCTTTTGAAAATTGGGAGCCAACTGAAGTTCTTTGCTTAGTTTTACTAGAAATTTGCTCAGTTACCTTTCCCACCAAATTTGACTTAAAATGAAAGACAATTTGAAAAAAATCCATACTTCCACTATAACATAGACAAGCTACTTTGACTAGCATTTTCACTTGAATCTGAGGCCTTTTGGAAAATAATTTTTCAAAATATTTCCAGTCACCTTAGCAAAGCCCAAACCATTTCCTTTAACTAAAACTTGGTACCAACCATTTGTCAGATTTTCCGCCAGCTGAACGGTTTCTCCAGCGACATACTTTACAAACGCCTCTTGGTCAATTTCAACCGACTGCTTGACCTGACTCGGTTTCAAGGCTAGACCAAGAGCAAAACTAGGCTCAAAGCGTTTCTTCTTAAAGGTCCCTAAATGCAGGCCATTCCTAGCAATCTTGAGTTTCCCTAAATCTGGCAAAAGTTCTGGCAAGAGATAAAGCTGGTCTCCAAAAGTCTGCAAGATACCCGGTAGATTAACCTTCAGGTGGTTTTGGGTAAATTCCTGCCACAAGGAAACTTGTTCTCGGCTGATATTGCTCTTACTTGCCTTAAATTTAGGAGCTGGATTGTCACCTCTAAATTGTAAATGAGCTACAAATTGTCCCTCTCCCTTAAAATGATGAGGGAACATCCGAGCCGTTTCTGGCAGGTCAATTCCAGCTACCATTCCATTGATATGCTCTACTGGCAACAAATCAAAATCATACTCCTCCAGCAACCAATTGACAATCTCTTCGTTTTCCTCGGGGGCCCAGGTACAGGTTGAATAAACCAAGCGACCACCTTCTGCTAGCATGGTTACTGCATCTTCCAGAATTTCTCTTTGCAAGCTAGCACATTGAATCGGATAATCTAAGCTCCAATAGTCCATAGCATCTGGTTGCTTACGAAACATCCCTTCCCCAGAGCAAGGAGCATCAAGGACAATAAGGTCAAAATAGCCTTTAAAGACCTTGGCCAAGCTGTCGGCAGATTCATTAGTCACTACGACATTTGTCGCTCCAAAGCGCTCCATATTTTCTACTAAAATCTTAGCCCGTTTGCTTGAAATTTCATTGGAAACAAGTAGCCCCTCCCCTGCTAGATAGGCTGCCAGTTGAGTTGATTTGCCACCCGGTGCAGCTGCCAAGTCCAAGACCTTCATCCCAGGACTGGGCTTGGCTACCTGAGCAACCATCTGGGCAGCAGGTTCTTGCGAATAAACCAAACCAGTAGCATGCTCAGGCGATTTCCCTGAAACCTTCCCATAGTGGCCCCAAGGGGTTTGAGGAATGGCATCATAAAAGGAAACTGGCGCTTCTTTTAAAGGATTAACCCGAAAGGCAGAAACCGCTTCCTCCTCAAAAGAGGCAAGAAAATCTCTTGCCTCATCTCCTAGTATCCCTTCATATTTTTCAACAAATCCTTCTGGAAATTGCATTTAAGTTCTTTTCCTTTCGTAAATATAGGACTGAATTTCCTCCTGCATCTCAAGAGGCACCATCATGACTGGCTGTCTGGTTTGAAAATCAAGAGCTTCACCAGAAAGAGTCACCACCCGATAGCCCAGACTTTCCCCTAAAATACTAGCCGCAGCATAATCCCATGGTTGCAGATAGGTAACATAGGTCAACAAACGCCCTGACAAAATCTTGGCAAAACTAATGGCCGCACTTCCATAGACACGAACACCAAGAACCGCTCGGCTCAAATCAGCCAGCCCCCATTCATTGGTTTCCAGCATACCACTATTTCCTGCAATGAGAAAATCTCCAAGTGGTTTGGCTTTAAAGGGAGCTAGGGGTTTATCATTTCGACAAACCGGAAACTTACCACCACCGTGATAACAATCCCCCTTGACCACATCATAAATCAAACCAAATTGCCCTTGACCATTCTCAAAATAAGCCATCATGACAGCAAAATCTTCCTGCTGGGCTACAAAATTATTGGTCCCATCAATCGGATCAATGACCCAAACCTTGCCCTCTTGAACTGAAGCTCGCAAACAGCCCTCTTCAGCACAAATCTTATCCTCAGGATAACGAGACAAAATCTCACTAACCAAGAATTCCTGAACTTCCTTGTCCAGTCGGGTCACCAAGTCTGTCGGAGAGGACTTGGTCTCAACACGTAAGTCTTCCTGCATGTGGTCAAGGATATACTGGCCTGCTTTCTTAATTAGCTCTTTAGCAAATTCAAATTTACTTTCCAAGAGAAATCTTTCCTTCCCCTTTTTCCTTGGCCGCCTGAACCGCTCGATAAAGCGAATAGCCACTAACCGTTTCAAATTCTCGTCCCAAACGTTTTTCTTCGCTCTTGCCTGGCACGACTGCTTTGAATCCCTTATAAGAATCCAGTAGCTTTTTAGCCTCTACCTTGCTTTCATAGGCAGCTTCAACATCATTAAAAAAAGAAAGCACTGAAGCAAGTTCTTCAGTGCTCCACGACAAATCTAGTGGGTAACTATACTGTTTGTTCATTAACTAATACCAGCTCTCATTCTTGCTTCTTTTAGTTCTTGCTTACGATAACTACGAGGGAGAAAAGCACGAATCTCATCTTCATTAAAACCGATTTGCATGCGCTTGGCATCGATAATAATTGGGCGACGCAAAAGACTAGGATACTGCTCAATCAAATGAAGCAATTCCGATACCGAAATACTTTCTACATCAATATCTAATTTTTGAAAAATTTTTGAACGAGTTGAAATGATGTCATCAGTACCATTTTCGGTCAAGGAAAGGATGTGTTGCAATTCTTTTCTTGTTAAAGGGCTGGTCATGATATTGTGTTCCACAAAAGGTACCTTATGTTTCTCTAACCAGGCCTTAGCCTTACGACATGATGTACAACTCGGTGATAGAAATAGTGTAATCATGCTTTTCTCTTCTTATCTATACTTTACTACTTCTATTATACAAAAAAATAAAGCGCTTGACTAGGGATTTTTAGAAAAAAAAAGCCTATTTTTTCAAGAAAAATAGACTGTTTGCGAACGATTGCCAAATTGTATTTGGTTAATTCATTCTTAACGATAGTTTCGAATCACACACCTAACTTATTTACTCAAAATAAGAACATCTTTAGTATTATTTCCTAAGACTTTTCAGGTACAAAAAGCCAAAGAAGCTTTCATAGAGGGCAAAAAAGAGGAGGAAGGCATGAAGAAAAAAGGTCTCTGGCAAAATCAGAATCACTGGATCCTTGGCTGGGTCAAAAAGCCAGGTATCATCTCCCACAAAGAGAATTTGATGGAAAAGGGTAAAGAATTGGTCAAAACCAATCAGAACTCCCCCAAGCCCAATCAGTAAAGGCAAGACTACTAGAACCAAAAGCCCTTTACTAAATAGAGATAAAAAGCCCTTTTTCACAATTCCTTTTACAAAGACATAGAAACTTGGCAGTGTCACTAGGGCAACTAACTGTACCAAGTGAAAGAGATTCTTAACGACTGCAAAGTGGTGCAAACCAGCTGCTGACGAACGAAAATCAGGCATCTCTAGGACCTGACTAAAAGGATTGGTCAGGTAATTCATCAAGATATGAAAGTTGTACTGAATGGTTTCCGGTTTTAAATAGACCCGATTTGTTAAATTCAGCCACTGAATTTCCAATGGATAAACAATCCAAGCCAGATAAATAGTCAGAAGGATTGAGAGGGAAAGGAGAAAGAGCATAGAGGCCCAAAAGTTCAGTTTAGTTTTCATCAAAATCCCACTCCGAAAGGCTAGACACCACATGAGTCGGTGCGATTGGTAGGTCTGCTACTTCTTCTGCCTTAGTGAAACCTGTTGTCACCAAGAGCGTTGGAATGCCATTGTCAATCCCTGCTCGGATATCTGTTAAATAGTTATCTCCAACCATAATCAACTCTTCCCGTTCCAAGCCTAAGTGCTCAACTGCCTTGTCCATGATGATAGCATTTGGTTTCCCAATATAAACAGGCTTCACTCGTGTTGCTACTTCAAGCAGGGTAATCAGCGAACCAGCACCAGGCAAAAGACCGCGTTCTGTCGGGATGTTGAGGTCAGGATTGGTTCCGATAAAGTGAGCTCCCTTTTGGATAGCCAGAGTTGCTGTCGCAAATTTTTCATAGTCGACTTGCCAGTCCAGTCCTACTACCACATAGGCAGGATTTTCCTTGTCTTCCACATAACCAGCCGCCTTGATGGCTTCCTTAAGCCCTGATTCTCCAATGACATAGACTGTCTTTTCCAGTCCCAAGTCATTCATGTAGTCGATGGTTGCCAAGGTCGCTGTGTAGACAGTCGATAGGGGCGTATCGATATTAAAATTCTGAGCCAACATATCCTGAACACTCTCTGGAGTGCGTGTTGTATTGTTGGTCACAAAGAGATAGGGAATATCCCGCTTTTGCAATTCATGGACAAAAGCCTCTCCTGCTGGGATTCGGTCTTTCCCCTTATAAATAGTACCGTCTAAATCAATTAAATAGCCTTTATATTTCATACTTTTTCCTAATCTTTTTTTATTTCTTGCCAAGTGATGATAGCTTGGGCATTGGTAGCACCATCGCTTGTAATTTCATGCTTGCTTTCCAGTCCAGTCCGTTCAACAGCCGATGTAATCACCCCACCTGGTCGAACTTCCTTGACATACTTGAGGTTGATTTTTTGGGGAATATACTGGGTCAAAAATTCCGCTCCCATGACCTCAAAAATCCAGTCCAGGTATTTACTGTTGTTGACATGGCCATTCATATCCAAGTCGTAAAAACGTACATGGTAATCCTTGCTGACTGGCTCGTCCAAGGACTCATACTTTGGTCCGCGGATAAGTTTTTTATCAAAATCAGACTGGTAAGGAGCCACAATCTCAGGTTCGACAGCATGGACTTTTCGACTGTCTCGGTCCATGAGAACAAAGGTCGCCATCATGTGAATGAGCTCCTGCCCCGTTTCATCATAAATGGTAAAGCGACGATAGCAAAAGAGTCGATTGTAGCTCAAAGCTTCCGTTTCGATGGTGATTTCTTCCGCAAAACGAGGCAAACGAACCACCTCAATATCATAATCTGTGATAATCCAGACCAGATTATAGTCCTCCAAAATGGCCTTATCACTAACACCCAGTTCAATCGACTGCATCCCTGAAACTTGCAGGGAAAGCAAAATCACATCTGGAAGCTTGATATGACCGTTCATATCAGCCATATCAAAAGGAATTTTCATTTTCATTTGATAAGTTAAGCCCATCATCCTACTCCAAAATAAATCGTTCTGCTACGGTGTCTCCCAAAAAGAGTCCTCTTTTTGTCATGCGAACTCGGTCACCCTCTATTTGCATGAGACCCTGTTGAACCAAGTCTCTGACAATTTCTCCATAAAGACCCTCGAAAGATCGGTCGAATTTTTCCTCAAATCGCGCTATAGAGACCCCTGATTTCTTGCGGAGCCCTAAGAACATTTCCTCTTCCATTTGCTCTTTTTGACTCAGGTGCTCTTCTGTAATACGAGCATTGCCTTCCTCAACTGCATTGAGATAATGGCGAATGGGACCATGATTCTTATAGCGCACTCCATTGACATAACCAGATGCCCCAGCACCGATGCCATAGTATTCAGCATTGTCCCAGTACATGAGATTATGGCGACTTTCAAAACCAGGCTTTGAGAAATTGGAAATCTCATAATGCTCAAAACCAGCTCGCTCCAGCTCTGCAATGATGTACTCAAACATCTCAGCTTCCAGTTCCTCCTTAGGCAGAGGCAATTTCCCTCGTCGCATACGGTTCATAAAGACCGTATGATTTTCCAAAATCAAGCTATACAAACTCATATGGGGAATATCAAGTCCAATGGCCTTAGCCACATTTTCCTTGACCTGCTCCATGGTCTGACCAGGCAGTGCATAAATCAAATCAATAGAGATATTGTCAAAACCAGCCAGTTTCAGACGGTCGATATTTTCATAAATATCCTTCTCCAAATGACTGCGCCCAATCTTTTTCAGCATCTTGTCATCAAAGGTCTGCACACCTAGCGAAACACGATTGACAGCCGAGTTCTTCAAAACAGCAATCTTATCCGCATCCAAGTCGCCTGGATTGGCTTCAATGGTCAACTCTTCTAAGACAGACAAATCCAAGTTTTTAGTCAAGCCCTTCAATAACACCTCCAGTTGAGAAGCTGACAAAGCTGTCGGTGTGCCACCACCGATATAGAGGGTTCTCAACTTTTGAATATCATAAGATTGAAACTCTTCTAACAGATGTTCCAAATAACTATCTACCGGCTGATTCTTGATAAAAACTTTTGAAAAGTCACAATAATAACAAATCTGGGTACAAAACGGGATGTGCACATAGGCTGACGTTGGTTTTTTCTGCATAGTAATTATTATACCACAAAGACAGGCTACGAGAAAAAAATCACCATCCCCAGACATATAGTTCGTCCAGAGATGGTGATGGTTTATTCTTCTGTTATGTCAATAACAATCTCTTCTAATTCATCAAGAGTTTCGGCCTTTTCTTGCCACTGCTCCTTGAAATTATTGAATCGATCTTTTGATGCTTCTGTCGCTTGACGAGCACATGATTTTGCTTGAGCAAGGACACTGTCCACAGTGATTTCACCTGACTCAACCTGTTCTTTGGTTTTAAGAACAAAATCTGTAGCCTGCTCCTTGACTTCTGTCAGTTTTCCACAGACCTGCTCCTTGGCATACTCAGGATCTTCTCTCAAATCATCTAGAAAATCTTGAGCCTGACTGCAAACTTGTTTGCCCTTGTCGCTTGTTAAAAACAAGGCAAGAGCTGCACCTGAAACGGTTCCTAAAAGGATTGAGGATAGTTTACCCATAAGTATTCTCCTTTTTTATTTTTTAAAAAATTTACTTGCAAGACGAAGAGCTGACAAACTTGCACCAGTCTTAAGTGTTTTTGAACCAGCTGAAGAAGCTTTCTTGCTCAAGACACGCGCATGGTCATTGAGGTCTGAAACAGATAGAGATAAATCTGCCACTGCACTAAAGAGTGGATCAATCGTTGCCACCTTGACATTGATATCATCTGCCAAGACATTGACCTTAGCCAGCAATTCATTGGTATGATGCAAGGTCACATCCACATCTGAAGTCAAGGTTTTAATCGTCTTCTCTGTTTCATCGATAACACGTCCAAGCTTTTGTACAGTAATGATTAAATACACTAAAAATACAATCAAAGCAAGGGCTACAAGAATATATGCAACTTCTAACATTTAGTTTTCCTCCTCTGTAATATAGTAAGGGGCCTTCTTTCGATTTTGATATAGAATGATAAAAATACCCAGTCCGATAAGAACAACTGAAAGCCATTGAGACACTCGAAGACCAAAGAACATGAGACTATCTGTCCGCATGCCTTCGATGACCATACGACCGAAACCATACCAAATCAAGTAAAATGCAGTGATATGACCTCGTCTGAGACTCTTCCATTTTCGTCTGAATATCAAAATTAAAGTAAATCCAAGTAGATTCCATAGAGACTCATAAAGGAAGGTCGGTTGACGGTAGCTCCCCTCAATATACATCTGGTCACGGATGAAGCCAGGTAGATAATCCAAATTATCTACTGTAGCCCCGTAGGCTTCTTGGTTAAAGAAATTACCCCAGCGTCCCAGACTTTGAGCAATCATGACGCTAGGCGCCGCAATGTCTAGAAAATCCCAAGTATTGATGAGCTTACGATCAGCAAAGATATAGAGGACAAGGGCACCAGTAATCAAACCACCGTAGATGGCCAAACCACCATTCCAAATGGCAAAAATTTCTCCTAAGTTCTGACTATAGTAATCAAAACGGAAAATAACATAGTAGAGACGAGCTCCTAAAATAGCCAGAGGAAAGGCTACTAAGATAAAATCTAAAATATCGTCTGGTATGATCTTCTTTCTAGGCGCTTCTTTCATGGTCAAATAAACCGCCAAAATCAAGCCTGTCACTATACACAAGGCATACCATCGAATAGCTAGAGGGCCTAGATGAATAGCAATTGGATCAAGCATTAGGCACCTCGTTTTGAGCAATGAGATTAGTCAAGCGTTCTTCGAACAAACGCGTCGCATCAAAGCCCATTTCCTTGGCACGATAATTCATGGCAGCTGCCTCAATCACAACAGAGATATTACGACCTGTTTTAACTGGAATACGAATACGAGGAATGGCTACGCCAGAAATTTCTATTTCCTCTGCATTGTTTCCAAGACGATCAAAAGTCTTATGTGTATCGTAATTTTCCAAGTAAACAGCCAACTGAACTTGTGAAGAGTCCTTGACAGCACTGGCACCGTAGAGGCTCATGACATCGATAATCCCAACCCCACGAATTTCAATCAGGTGTCTCAAGATTTCAGCAGGTTCACCCCAAAGAGTAATCTCGTCCTTGGCAAAGATATCGACCCGGTCATCAGCTACCAAGCGGTGACCACGTTTGACAAGCTCTAGACCTGTCTCACTCTTACCGATGCCACTATCGCCCTGAATCAAGACACCCATACCATAGATATCCATCAAGACACCGTGCACACTGGTCCGTTCTGCTAAACGTGAATCCAGATAACTAGATAACTCTCCAGATAAACGACTGGTTGCTGTACGACTGGTTAAAATGGCAATCTTACATTCTCTGGCTGCCTTTAGCATCTCCTCAGGAACCACCAAACCACGGGCAACAATAACCGCAGGTGTCTCAGGTAGAAACATTTTTTTCAAGACTTGGTAACGGTTGTGAGAGGACATCGAAACGAGGTAGGACCACTCCTTCATTCCCAAGAGCTGGATTCGCTCAGGCGTATAATAGTCAAAATAGCCCGTCATTTCAAGACCAGGTCGCGTAATGTCCGCGGTATTAATTTCCTTTTCAAGTAATTCTGGTTCGCCATAGACAATGTCTAGTCTAAGCTTTTCAATCACTTCTTTTACTAAAACCGACATCATTTCCTCCTTCAATCGAGTTCTTTTTACTATTATATCAAATTGTCCTTAGAAGTTTCAGATTTTTGCAGGCTTTGAAGTATTTATTTAAAAATAAAAAAGACTAGATTTCTCTAGCCTTTCATTTCAAATTAGAATTTTTTACGTTTACGAGCTGCTTCTGATTTACGTTTACGTTTTACAGAAGGTTTTTCATAGAATTCACGTTTGCGTGTTTCTTGAAGAGTACCAGCTTTAGTAACCGCACGTTTGAAACGACGAAGTGCGTCGTCAAGAGATTCATTCTTACGTACTACTGTTTTAGACATTTTTTTCACTCCCTTCAAGTTCAAGATCTATTCTATTCTACACGTAAAAGGAATAATTGTCAAGAAAAAATCCGGTTTAATTTTGATTTTTTTGCCATTTATTCAAGTCTTGAAAGCATCAATTAAATAGAGAAACTGAAAGAGTTCATTTTTTTATTTTTCTAACAAGCTGAGCGCTTCAGCATCTGCAATAATCGTCACATCTGGGTGGTTTTGGAGGCTACTTGCTGGTAAGTTCTCAGTCACTGGACCAGACACTGTTCCAGCAATAGCTTCTGCTTTTGATTCACCGTAAGCAAAGAGAAGAATAGACTTAGCATCCAAGATATTTTTAATCCCCATTGAAATGGCTTGGGTTGGAACATCTTCAATCTTGTCAAAGAAGCGCGCATTGGCTTCGATAGTAGACTGGTCAAGTTCTACTAGATGTGTTTGACTGTCAAATGGAGTACCAGGCTCATTAAAGCCGATATGTCCATTGCGACCGATTCCCAAGATTTGAAGGTCCACTGGATGGTCAGCCAAAATTTGGTTGTAGCGTTCAACTTCAGCTTCAGCATTGTCCTTAACCCCACGAGGCAAGAAACTTTCTTTAAATGGTTTTTGGTTAAACAAGTTTTCTTGCATGAAGTAACGGTAAGACTGTGGATTGTCTCCATCAAGCCCTACATACTCATCAAGGTTGACACTGGTTAGATTTGAAAAATCAAGGTCACTCTCAACAATTTCCTTGTAAAATTCAAGTGGGCTACTTCCTGTCGCAAGTCCTAGGGTTTGAGCTCCATTGGCTAATTTTTCCTTCAAAATCTCAAAAGCAACTTTTCCACCTTCGATTTGGTTTTCAACTTTAATAACTTTCATCTTTTTATCCTCCGTTTCAATCTATATTTATTATATGGTATAGACCAATTTTTGTCAAGTGAAAACGATTTAATTTTCAAAAAAAGAGCGTCCAAACTTGAAACATGTTATAATGGATAAGATTAGAACTTAGAAAGAATGAACAGATATATGAATACAGCTGATTTTGATTTCCACTTACCCGAGGAATTGATTGCCCAAACGCCCCTTGAAAAACGGGACGCTTCTAAACTCCTCATTGTCAATCGTGAGACGGGAGAAATGCAGGATAAACACTTCCACTCTATTATTGATATGCTGGAACCTGGTGATGCCCTTGTTATGAACGATACCCGTGTTCTCCCTGCCCGCCTCTATGGTCAAAAGGAAGAAACTGGAGGTCATGTGGAACTGCTCCTACTCAAAAACATTAGTGGCGATGAGTGGGAAGTTCTGGCTAAACCTGCCAAACGCCTCAAGATTGGTACTCGTGTCAGCTTTGGTGATGGTCGCCTCAGCGCTGTCGTTACGGAAGAATTGACTCACGGGGGCCGCATTGTCCGCTTTGAATACCAAGGAATTTTCCTAGAAGTTTTGGAAAGTCTGGGAGAAATGCCACTACCACCCTATATTCATGAAAAACTGGATGACCGTGAACGCTATCAAACTGTTTACGCCAAGGAAAGTGGCTCTGCTGCAGCACCAACTGCTGGACTACACTTCACTAAAGAACTGCTAGCAGAAATCCAAGCTAAGGGTGTTCATCTAGTCTATCTGACTCTTCATGTCGGACTAGGAACCTTTAGACCCGTTTCAGTTGACAATCTGGACGAACACGAAATGCACTCAGAATTCTACCAGCTTTCTGAGGAAGCGGCTGCCACTCTTCGCTCTGTTAAGGAAAATGGGGGGCGTGTCATCGCTGTCGGAACCACTTCTATACGCACTTTGGAGACTATTGGTTCCAAGTTTGATGGGCAAATCCAAGCAGATTCTGGCTGGACCAATATCTTTATCAAACCTGGGTATGAGTGGAAGGTCGTGGATGCCTTCTCAACCAACTTCCACCTGCCAAAATCAACTCTGGTCATGTTGGTTTCTGCCTTTGCCGGCCGTGAATTAGTCTTAGACGCTTATCACCATGCCATTCAAGAACACTACCGCTTCTTCAGTTTTGGCGATGCCATGTTTATCTATTAATTTATATAATCAAAAAACGCATATTATGTACTGACCCCAAAAAGTTGGACAAATAATTATTGAAAGGATTTAGTTCTGTATTGGACAGGACTAAGTCCTTTT
>NZ_CAMHUS010000006.1:0-114806 GCF_946188375.1 Streptococcus mitis | reverse complement strand
CCCCCCCCCCCCCCCCCCCCCCCCCCCCCCCCCCCCCCCCCCCCCCCCCCCCCCCCCCCCCCCCCCCCCCCCCCCCAAATTGTTCAATAAAGGTAAATATAGATACGCTTTTAGTAAATAAGGTAAATAGCATGCTATACTGTAACCGTAAACAATAAGATTTAAAAGGAGATTACTTATAATTATAATTTGTTAAATGCCTCTACGAAATAATAGAGCGTTACTAAACAAGTTGTTATGAAAAGGAGATAAATATGGCATTAAATATATTTGAAGTTGTTCGGTATGAAGGAGAAGATACTAGGAATGTACTAGCTTGGCGACATCCTAATAAAAATATGAAACCAGGAACAACTTTGATTGTTAATCCTGGTCAACGAGCTGTTTTCTTTTCGAATGGTCGAGCTGTTGAAAGTTATGAGGAAGGTAAACATAAGATTGATGGGAACAATACTCAGTTTCTGACTGGGCTGAAATCCTTTGTTAGTGGGGGTGTATCACCAGATTCTTCCTTCCTTTGGTTTGTTAATATGTACGATTTACAACCAATTGGATGGGGAACTCCGTCACCGATATTGGTTAGAGATCCAGAAAGTCAAATTCCTGTTGAGCTAAAATCGTATGGAAACTTTATTCCAAGAATTGTAGATTTGGAAGCTTTTATCTTAGAGTTTATGCCAAGCCATCCAGATATGATTACAGCTGACGTCTTTCAAAAACGCTTTAGACAAGCTGCTATAGGAATTATCAATTCAGCTGTTTCTCAGGTGGTTTATAACAATAAGATTGCAGTTATTGATATTGAAAAGCACACCTATGATATAGCTCTTGAATTATCAAAAATTTTATCCAATCATTTTTCTAAATATGGGATTAGTGTTGAAGAATTTAACATTGAAGCCTTGAAGGTGAATCAAGATAGTCAAGGTTATAAGGACATCTTTGAATATCATCAAAGAGTTTTAACTTCCAAAGGTAAACGTGCAGGTCGTGACATTGAAGGTTACACTTACCAAGAAGAGCGTAAATTTGATGTTTTAGAAGAAGCAGCACAAAATGAAGGATCTGCTGGGAATCTAATGGGAGCTGGAATGGGGATATCGATGGGACTTGGATTGGGAGCCCAATTTGGTAATTTGATGGGAACTCTGGGAAATGCGCTATCATCAGATAAACAGCCAAATCAGAATCAGTCAGCTTCAAATGAAGAAATCGGTTTAGCTAAGTTTTGTAGTCAATGTGGGACTGCATTTTCAGACGGAGCTAAATTCTGTTCCAATTGTGGTCAAGCAAGATAGGAGAAGAATATGAGTAAAAATATTTGGATTTATGTAGCAGGAATTGTGACAATTATTACTACAATTATTTTAGGATTATTAATTCCTCATCTATCTATTTCTTTATACTATGTTGCTTTGGGATTTTTAGTCATAGCAGAGTTTGTTTTTTTCTTACAAATGGTTATCAAGCGTCAGTTTACAGATTGGCTACCTATCAATGTAGTTACTGCAATTTGGGTACTTGGGCAAGTTTTCATGATGCCTCTAGTACAGATTTTACCCAGTTTTCTATTTTGGATTATTGAAGTGTTAGCAATCGGTTTGGTGGCTATTATAGGTTCTTTAACAGCAGCAGATAGTCACTATCGTAAAGGACGAGCAGAAGCTTTCTCAGAAAATGCAGAGAATGTTTTTAAACCTAAAACGGGAGATTATTAATGTATCAAGTATTTCGATCATTAAGTTTGCTATTTATGGGCTTGACGAGTGCAATATTTGTTATGGCGGTTGTACTTGAAATATTAGTAATGACGCTTACTACCGATGTGGAGCCTTTATATATGAAATTTTTTATTTCTAGTCCTGTTCTATTTTCTTTAACTGGTTTTGCTTTATCTATGTTTATTTTTTATAGTTTCGGAATATTAGAAAAAATTAAAATAAAAGTAAAAGCACTAGATAATATATATAATGGTAAAGCACAGTATAAAGAGTACCTTATTAATCAAAAGAAAGGAGAAAAGTAAGTGTCTGATTTATTGAATATAAATTGGCGGTGCTTATATAAATGGATTTTAATTCTACTTTCTTCTTTTCTGTCATTATATGATTTTGTACGACATATAGAAGAACCAAGTATTCTAAGAATGAGTATCGTTCCATTTATATTTTTATTGACGTTAAAAATTTTATTCATAATTTTTCGAGTGAAATCGGAAAGGGTTTTATCCTATACACCTATTCTATCTGTTTTAGTATTGATATTAGGTGCTCCGGAGATTACTTATGTTATTTTTTCTCTACTATATCTGTTTTTCAAACCATTAGAAGTAAAAATTAAAACAAATATTTTAGATTGTTTTGCCTTAAAGAATCTAAAATATATTCAATATGCACTTTTAATATGTGTAGTGAGTTTAGTAAGTATAGTAATTGTGTTTGTTAGTGATTTTTCAAGTGAAAAAGTATTATTTTTAAAAGTTATCTACAGGATATTGCCACTCTATCTCATTTATTTTCTCTACTATTTAGGAAAAATCTTTCTTCAAAATAAGGTAAAGGAAGATGATAAAACTAAAAGAAAATTACTTTTAGTTTCGGATATGTTGCATATAAGTTGGGTAAATATTAAACATTGGATTATTGTAAACATTGGTACAATTTTTTGTACTATTATAGTAGCGGCTATTTATGATTCGCAAAACTTATATATCCTAAAAATATTAGCTTCAATATTTTTAGGATATACCATCGGAATTCCTATTCCAATAGCAATGTTGTTTTATTCTTTTCCCAATGTTCCTTTTTCAATTCTATCTCTAATTCTTATATGGATTTTTCGAGAAAATGTTAAAAAATTCTTGAAGTTGGATTATCTACTTGCTCACAATTTATCACAAATTCTTGTTATTTTGTGTTTTAGTTTGACTCTTGACGGTAATTATATAAGAGAGTGGGCAATTAAGTTAATTTATCTTCTGGGGCCTTGGTATATTATTTCCTTGGTAATGATAATTATTCACTCTTATCGTAAATCTAAGCAAGAAGAGGAATTTAAAACTAAAAAACAAATTGAAGCCCTATTTAAAATATTTGATAAACACGAAATTACAGAAACTACATATCCTGTAATTTGCCCATCTTGTGGTGGAGGAAATTTATTGGAATTGGGTCAAGGTGAAAGTTGCGATTATTGTGGTTGTTGGCTTTCTAGAAAGGAGAGAAATAGATGAAACGCTATCGTTTAGTTATAACAAAATTTATTTATCCTCCTATCTTCATAATATGCTTTGTAAATGGTCTTAAATTATGCCAAATTTTACTGCAAGAAAGTACTTCCTTATTGGAACGGAAAGGTGAGGATCAATTTTTGAATTTTTACTATTCCACGTTCAATTTGTTCATTCAGTTTTTATTTGGGTTATTTTTTATCTTTTTAGTAATTTCATTCATTCTATTGCTAAAACCACCAACCATGAAAAAATACAAAACAAGTTTAAAAACAGTTTTAGAGTATGAAAATCGAAACGAAGATGTTCTTGTAGATCAAGGAAATGAAATGCGAAAAGAAACAGATTATCGTCTAACTGCAAAACGATTCTACTGTCCAACATGTCACACACCAACAGAAGGTATAATAGGAACTTTTAAAACGTGTGAATATTGTGGGGGAATTTTTGAGGTAACCTAAAGGTTAAATAATATAAATCTAAAACTATTTTTGAAGAAAATCTTAGGAGGCTCTTTAAGTTGAGAATATAGTGAAAGGAAATAAAATATGCTTAATTTAAAAACATTATTAGGAATTGATGATTTAACTGAATTTAATATTAAATTGGATAATATAGACCAGTTTGGAATTGATACGAATACATTATTTGCTTTAAATCATGATCGTTTATTACAAGAGATTGGTTTTCTTCATGACAGCAACAGAAAAAGAAAAACACCAGGTTTCAATTATGTTATGGATAGGCAGTATACTATTCATTTTATTCCTTATGATTTAAAAAATAAATTATGGTTGTTTGTGGGAGTTTTTACACAACCGAGTACGTATGAAGTTGAAAAAGATGGCGTTACGACTACCTTTTATAATTTAATTCCTGTCTCTGAATTTGATGAAGTAGGATTGAATGGGCGTTTAATTATGAAAATGGTAAGACCTACCAAATCACAACATTTTAGATTTAGATTAGAAGATTCATTAGAATGGTTTACTCTAAACTCAATATTAGAAAGAAAAATTGATACTAAAAACTTTAATGGATATGAAAATGTATGTTTGACTTATCCAGAATTAAAAGGGATTATTTCTAACGGAAATCCATCTTGGAGAACGGCTTTGGGAAATCTAAATGCAGTTTATTTACAAGTTGATAAGGAAACAGGTAAAAAATATGTTGGGGCTGCGTATGGAGAGCAAAAGTTATGGGGGCGTTGGGCAAATTATGTTGATAGCTATCACGGTGGTAATAAAGGTTTGAGAGCTTTGTATGAAGAAAAAGGTGGGGAATATTTTGAAAAGAATTTTATATATACAATTTTAGAAATTTTTTCTAATAAAACTCTTAAAGCTGAAGTAATAGAGAGGGAAAACTGGTGGAAAGAAATTTTAAGGACTCGTGATTTTGGCTACAATGAAAATTAAAAGAATAATTTTTAGTGGTAAGTATAGTTCCCTTTCATAAAAAGTTAGTTTAAAAATCAAGTAAAGGTAAACATAGATACTCTTTTCATAAATATAGCAGAGTCCATCCCTTACTGTAAGTGTAAATAATAAAAATTTAAAGGAGGTTTTTGATAATGAAGTCAAAAACAGTTTTAGTAACCAGCCTAGCGGCTGCAACATTTGGTCTGGTCACTCTTGTAGACACAGCAGGAGTTCTACCTTTTTCAGTACAAACGGTGCAGGCTGACACCCAGACTATTAATCCATCTGCAAAATACTATATTCTTGTTCCGAAGGGTTCAGAAGTATTTAAAAATTGGAGAGGTACTGCTAATCGTCCCATTATTTGGGCTACAAAAACCACTCCAGAATTATCTTATTTCGAAGAATCTGCTCGTAATTATATAGCTAATGAGAATAAGTCTGGTGCCAATTACATAGAGTGGAAGGGGACTGTAGAAGAGTTTAAAGAGGCTGTTAAGAACCTGACTGGTAAGACAACAGCTACTTCAACTCCAAAGACTTCTAACCAATCGACAACAAGTCAAAAAGATGGCTGGTCAGGTTCGTCCTACTACCAAAATGGTACTAAAGTTACTAGTAAGTGGATTTTCGATAAGAACTATAATTCCTATTTCTACCTGGATGCTTTAGGTAATTATGTTCAAAATGCATGGGAGGGTGCTTACTATCTTAAGTCAGGTGGATACATGGCTAAAAGCGAGTGGATCTATGATAAGAACGATGGAGCTTATTATTACTTAACCTCAGATGGCTACTATGCCCGCAACACTTGGGTGGGCAACTATTATCTCAAGTCAAATGGTAAGATGGCTAAAGGTGAGTGGATTTATGATAACAACTACAAATCCTACTATTATTTGACAACAGAAGGTAGCTATGCTCGTAACACTTGGGTGGGTGATTACTACCTCAAGTCAAACGGTAAGATGGCTAAAGGTGAGTGGATTTATGACAGTAACTACAGTTCTTACTATTACTTAACTTCAGAAGGCAGTTATGCTCGTAATACTTGGGTAGGTGATTATTATCTCAAGTCAAATGGAAAGATGGCAGTGAATGAGCGTACACCAGATGGTTATCAAGTTGATGGCTCAGGCAAGTGGATTAGTTCTGAGGGAACTCATACAGCAAGCAGTTCACAAGCAACATCATTAGGAATAAGCCTTTATCATGTCAATGATGCTATGACTTATATCGATATCGCTCTACCTAGCACTCCATCTTCATCTTATAAAGTAGACTATGATTTTGCCTTAGTTGATGCAAATACAGGTTCAGTTTCTACACAAACTCAGTTTACTGTGACCTATAATCCAAGTCTACGTGCCTTTCAAACTCGTCACTTCTTTAGTGCCACTCCAGATGGCAGTTATCGCTTTGTTATCAAAGGAAAAGGACAAGATGGCAAGGTATACGATGGACAATCTGTTGTCTTTCGTGTGAAGAACCATCGTTTTGTCGGATAGATGAGTGATAGTTTTTAAACAAATAAATATTAAAAATAAAATAAAGGAAATGAATAACATGAACAAAAAGAAATTATTAGTATGTGCTTTGGCACTTTCAACAGTCGGAGTATTGTCAACAATTGATACAGCAGGAGTTCTACCTTTTTCAGCGCAGACAGTGCATGCGGAAATTACCAAAATTGAAAATCATAAGGTGGACTATAAAATTACACCAGGTTCAGAAAATAAAAGTATCTATGTGGATATGACTGTTGAAAATGTACCTGTAAAATATTCTGTATATATATATGCAGATATTGTAAATGCAAAGACAGGGCAAATTCCTAGAAAAGATACTTTCAATCAAGGATTTGATAAATCATCTGTTCCGATTACAAAGCAAGATTGGACTAATTTTGCAAATGTTCCAGATGGTGAATATTACTTACAATTTCATGGAGAAAGTAAAGAAGGAGAGACCTTGCATAAGTTTAGTGGTAGATCAGCAACATTCACTGTTAAAGATCAAAAATATGTCAATCCTCTAGACTCTTCAACTCCTAAAGAAACAGAAAAACCAAAACCAACTGAAGCTCCAAAACAAGCTACTAACTCAACCTCAGGTCAGACTGGCTGGTCAGGTTCTTCTTACTACAAAGCTGGTGTGAAAGTAGTGAATCAATGGATTTTTGATGTTCAGTACAATTCATACTTCTACCTAAATGCTTCAGGTAACTTTGTTCAGAATGCTTGGTCAGGCAACTACTATCTTAAATCAGGTGGTTACATGGCTAAGAGCGAGTGGATTTATGACAATAACTACAGCTCTTACTATTACTTGACAGCAGAGGGTAGCTATGCGCGTAATACTTGGTCTGGAAGTTATTACCTCAAATCAGATGGTAAAATGGCTAAGAGTGAGTGGATCTATGATAGTAGCTACCAATCTTACTATTACCTAACATCAGAAGGAAGTTACGCCCGTAACACATGGGTAGGTGACTACTATCTCAAGTCAAATGGTAAGATGGCGGTTAACGAACATACCCCAGATGGCTACACAGTAGATGGTTCAGGTAAGTGGGTTCGCTAGAATGATAGCTTGTGAGAAATGGCTTATAACAAATAAATAGAAACGGAAAATAATTTGTTTATAGGCAACATTTTGATACACTAAAAATAGCGAAAGGAATTGGCATAGGCTGGTTCCTTTCTCTTAGATAAGGGAGAAATATGAAAAAGTTACTATTAACCACAACACTTTCACTGACACTAGTTCTAGGAGGCTGTCAGTATTTACCTTGGAACAAAAGCGCAGAAACACCATCTGATTCAACATCAGAAACATCTGTAGCGACTCCAGAGATAGACTACAGTTCCTATAATAAAGTTTTGGATGACTATGAAAAAGTAGCGAAAGGCACCTTGCCGACAGGTATGGATGTCAATCCTCTGGCTAGTCAAGTGAAGTCTTCTCAAGGCTTTTATACAGATGTGGTTTACCACAAGACGGATTTGAATAATGATGGAGTCGATGAACTTTTACTTGCTCTTGAAATGAAGAGTGGCGAAAAGAGTTTACTTGATATTCGTACGCTGAAAGACGAAAAGGTGATTCGTTTGACCAATCAAGAAAATCGTTTAGACCAGATTGGTGAGAGAATGACGGTCGGTATCCTTCCAGACAATTCTCTGCTCTATCGTGGAGCTGGTACAGCAACGAGTCACATCTATGCTCACTACCAATTTAGTGAAGATGGCCAGTCTTTGGTAAAGGATAAGGAAGCTCAAGAACTAGCAGATCTTGGGGTCGGTTCGCCCATTTCTCTAGAGACCTTAAGCTGGAAGTCAGTTTCAGATAAACTTCCAGGAGGAAGCAGTGCAGATAAGGGGAAACCAAGTGTAGATTACAGTCCTTATAATAGCATTTTGAAGGATTATGAATTTATTTTAGACCATAAGTCAGAGGTTAAGGATAACATCAATCCAACTGCTAATATCTATGCAGGAATGGCAGAACGCAGTCAAGCCTTTACCTATGCAATGGTTGATATGGATAAAAATGGTATTGATGAATTGATTGTCTCTTCGAAAAATGGTAGTGAGATTTTAGATATTTTTACACTCAAAGATCAGAAAGTCATTCGCCTCACCAATGCTAAAAATAAAATGCAGATGCTTGGAACACGCTTTAAGGCCTATCTCCTAGAAGATGGGAAGCTTTATACCCAGTGGAACCCGTTCGCAGGAGATCCACAAACCATTCATACCATTTGGAAGTTGAATAGTAGTGGGGACAAGCTAGAGAAGGTTAAAGAAGCTAAGACAGAGGATGAAGTCAGTCCAGGTGCTCGAATGAATCTATCTAGTCTGACTTGGAAATCTGTAACAGAAAAATTTGCTGCAACAGCATCTTCAACTAGCAAAACAGCTTCAGGGAAAATGGATATAAACGCCATCAAAAATGGAGATTTTTCTAGTATTGAGGGAAGATGGAGTAATGGTCATGGAGGAGAAGACTTGGTCTTTAGTAAAGATGGCTTGATAGAACCAGAGGGATTTAAAGTTGACCTTACAGAATCAGAATTTGTAAATGGTTTTTTACGAGCTCGTTATTCAGCACCAGACTTTGGAATCTTTATTCAGTTCGTACCAGCAGGTGTTAGAATACCGGATGGGACATCTAGGGGTGAGTTGGTCACGGATGCTTCGGATATTAGTAAAGATCGAATCATCTTCCATGCTGCATTTCCGCTACATGGTGATCCAAGACAATTCTTATATCGTGTGGAATAAGAGTGACACAGATTGATTTAATAATTAATAGCACCTCACGCACATGGGAATGCTCAATCTTTTTCTACAGAGTCAAATAAGATTTTCCCAAAATCCATTGACAAAAGACAACATTTTTTGTAAAATAAGAATCAATTAAATACCAACACCGAATGAAGTTTAATAGAAGTGGCGAATCGTTTGATTTTCCATGACTGTAAATGGACGGAACTCTGGAGAGACCGTAAAGGCACCGAAGGGGCAAGGCAGGCAACTGCTCAAACTCTCAGGTAAAAGGACAGAGCTAGGATAGACCGCTTTTTAGCATTTATCTAAGCATTCCAGAGTACATGTATCTTGCATGTGCTCTTTCTTTTGGGGTTGAAAAGATAGGAGAAGGAAATGTTAGAATTGCTTAAATCAATTGATGCTTTTGCTTGGGGCCCACCCCTTTTGATTCTCTTGGTCGGAACAGGGATTTACCTAACTGCCCGTTTAGGACTCTTGCAGGTTTTGCGTCTGCCCAAAGCCTTTCAGCTTATTTTTATCAAGGATAAGGGGCACGGGGATGTATCCAGCTTTGCGGCCTTGTGTACAGCCCTAGCAGCGACAGTTGGTACGGGAAACATTATCGGGGTGGCGACAGCTATCAAGGTCGGTGGACCAGGAGCCCTCTTTTGGATGTGGCTGGCGGCTTTCTTTGGAATGGCAACCAAGTATGCGGAAGGTTTATTAGCTATTAAATACAGGACTAAAGACGATAACGGTGCTGTTGCAGGAGGTCCCATGCACTATATACTTTTGGGTATGGGAGAAAAGTGGAGACCACTTGCCATCTTTTTTGCTATCGCAGGTGTCTTAGTAGCCCTATTGGGAATCGGAACCTTCACCCAAGTCAACTCGATAACAGAATCTATCCAAAATACAACGACTATTTCGCCAGCCATCACGGCTCTTGTTTTGTCTGTCTTTGTAGCGATTGCTGTCTTTGGTGGACTCAAGTCCATTTCAAAGGTTTCAACTACTGTTGTTCCTTTTATGGCTATCATTTATATTTTGGGAACTCTTACAGTTATTTTCTTTAATATTGGGAAAATCCCTGCTACAATCGCTTTAATCTTGACATCGGCTTTTAGTCCAGTTGCTGCGGTAGGTGGATTTGCTGGCGCTAGCATTCGAATGGCTATTCAAAATGGTGTGGCGCGAGGTGTTTTCTCGAACGAATCTGGTCTGGGTTCGGCTCCCATTGCAGCAGCTGCGGCTAAGACAAATGAACCAGTAGAGCAAGGATTGATTTCCATGACAGGAACCTTTATTGATACCCTCATTATCTGTACCTTGACTGGTTTGACCATCTTGGTGACTGGTGTTTGGAGCGGCGACTTAAATGGGGTTGCCTTGACTCAGTCAGCCTTCTCAACAGTCTTTTCACACTTTGGACCTGCCCTTTTGACCATCTTCCTTGTTCTCTTTGCCTTCACGACAATTTTAGGTTGGAACTATTATGGAGAGCGCTGTTTCGAGTTTCTCTTCGGTGTTCGCTTTATCTGGCTCTACCGTGTGGTCTTTGTGCTCATGGTCTTGCTGGGAGGATTTATCGAGTTGGATATGGTTTGGATTATCGCAGATATCGTCAACGCCTTGATGGCTTTGCCAAACTTGATTGCTCTCTTGGTTTTATCACCAGTTGTTATTGCTGAGACTAAAAAGTATTTTAATAAATAATGAAATCACACATCGCGTGTGATTTTTTGATTTCATAAAAAATTTCTATCGGTGCAATTTAAAATATATATTATGCAAGGTATAGAATCTGTGATAGACTAGGTTTCAACAAAATGAAAAGAGGTTTTATAATGACAACATTTACAATTCATACAGTAGAATCAGCACCAGCAGAAGTGAAAGAAGTTCTTGAAACAGTAGAAAAAGATAACAATGGCTATATTCCCAACCTAATCGGTCTCTTGGCTAATGCACCTACTGCCTTAGAAGCCTACAGAACTGTCGGAGCTATCAACCGCCGCAATAGCCTGACACCTGTTGAGCGCGAAGTGGTGCAAATCACGGCAGCCGTAACTAATGGTTGTGCCTTCTGTGTCGCAGGTCACACAGCCTTTTCAATCAAACAAATCCAGATGAATGATGACCTGCTTCAAGCCCTTCGCAATCGTACTCCAATTGAAACAGATCCTAAATTGGACACCCTAGCTAAGTTTACCTTGGCAGTTATCAATACCAAGGGTCGTGTAGGAGATGAAGCCTTGGCTGAGTTTCTAGAAGCTGGCTATATCCACCAAAATGCCTTGGATGTAGTCCTTGGTGTCAGCCTAGCAAGTCTCTGTAACTATGCCAACAACCTAGCCAATACACCTATTAACCCAGAATTGCAACCTTATGCATAATTCATATCTGAGCAAAAAATGAAGTCTGAAATCAACGGACTTCGTTTTTTTAAGTCCTCATTTAAGCGCTTTTATGCTATACTGAAACTAACATAATTATTGGAGGTTAGGATGAAAAAACTCCCCTTAGTATTTTCTGGTTGTTTGTTAGGTTTGGCAGGAGCTGGGAATCTCGTTTTAGATATGTTGCCAGTGCTGTCACATATACTGAGTATGTCAGGTTTGATTTTGTGGATATTCTTTCTGATTTTTCATCTGCTTAATTGGAAGGAAACCAAAGAAGAATTGACCAAGCCCCCTCTTTTGTCAGGAATGGCTACTTTCCCCATGGCTGGAATGATTTTATCGACTTATGTCTTTCGCGTGTTTCCTCATCTTCCTTTGGTTGCGCAAGGAATCTGGTGGTTTTCATTTCTCTTGGATTTGGCCTTGATTGTTGGTTTCACCATCAAATTTGCCTGTCCAGGTAAGAGAGTCAATGCGACACCGAGCTGGACGGTTCTCTATGTGGGGATAGCAGTGGCAGCCTTGACTTATCCACTGGTAGGCATTATCGAGATTGCCTATGCGACCCTGAGTTTTGGTTTTCTCTTGACCTTCTATCTTTATCCCCTTATTTATAGTGATTTAAAGAAACATCCGCTCCCACTAGCCATGCTTGGACAAGAAGGAATCTACTGTGCTCCTTTCTCTCTGCTCTTGGCTTCCCTGGTTCGAGTTGGAGGAGCCAGCCTACCGACTTGGCTCCTGATTGCCATGATTTTGGCTTCTCAATCCTTCTTTTTCTTTGTTTTAACTCGTCTACCTAATATTTTAAAACAAGGCTTTCAACCAGCCTTCTCAGCCTTAACCTTCCCAACCATTATCACAGCTACTTCGCTTAAGATGGCTCAGGGAATCTTGAAACTTCCATTTTTGGATTATTTGGTAGTGGCTGAAACTGTTATTTGCCTAATCATTTTGCTCTTTGTATTAGGCGCTTATCTGAATTGGTTACGAAAAAAGGTCTAGCTAGAAATAGCTAAACCTTATTTTTTATGGTTTGATAACTGCAGCTCCACCCATGTATGGACGAAGAACTTCTGGGATGGTCACAGAACCGTCTGCATTTTGGTAGTTTTCAAGAATAGCAGCCACTGTACGTCCAACTGCAAGTCCAGAACCGTTCAAGGTATGGAGCAATTTCACCTTACCATCTGCTTCATCACGGTAACGGATTTGGGCACGACGGGCTTGGAAATCTTCTGTGTTTGAACAGCTTGAGATTTCACGGTAGGTATTTTGCGCTGGAATCCAAACTTCCAAGTCGTAAGTCTTAGCAGCTGAGAAGCCCATATCTCCAGTAGAGAGAGCAACGACACGGTATGGAAGGTTGAGTTTTTGAAGAATGTTTTCAGCGTTGGCTGTCATTTTTTCCAATTCTTCGTAAGATTCTTCTGGCTTGGCAAATTTAACCATTTCAACTTTGTGGAATTGGTGCAAACGAATCAAGCCACGAGTATCACGGCCAGCTGAACCAGCCTCAGAACGGAATGAAGGACTCATAGCAGTGAAGTAGATTGGCAGGTCTTTGCCATCCAGGATTTCATCACGGTAGTAGTTTGTTAGAGGAACCTCAGCTGTAGGAATAAGGACATAATTGCTGTCGCTGAGTTCAAAAGTATCTTCCTTGAATTTTGGATATTGACCAGTCCCAAACATAGAGTCGTGGTTAACTATGTAAGGCGTGATGACTTCAGTGTAGCCTTCTTTTCCGTGTTCATCTAGCATAAAGTTGTAGATAGCACGTTCTAGGCGAGCTCCAAGGCCTTTATAGAAGAGGAAGCGAGCACCTGTTACCTTACCACCGCGTTCCCAGTCAAGAATACCAAGGTCTTCACCAAGATCCCAGTGAGCTTTTGGCTCGAAGTCGAACTCGCGTGGAGTACCCCAACGGCGAACTTCCACATTGTCGTCTTCGTCAGCCCCAACAGGAACGCTGTCAGCAGGGATGTTTGGAAGAGTAGTAGTAAATTCTGTCAATTTAGCATCGATTTCTGCCAATTCAGCGTCCAAAGCTTTGACTTCAGCAGATAGAGTTTGCATGGCAGCAATCTTGTCATCTGCATTTTCCTTGTTGCGCTTAGCTTGGGCAATCTCAGCTGAAACTGTGTTACGTTCTGCTTTTAAAGTTTCAACATTGACCAAGATGTCACGACGTTTAGCATCGATTTCTTTCATTTCATTCAAGACAGCAGTATCTACACCACGTGTAGCCAATTTTTTTGCGACAGCATCAAAGTCTGTACGAATGCGTTTGATATCTAACATAAGAACTCCTTTATGAAAAAAGCACACCTGACAAAGCGTTGGAGTGGCAGGGCCACGGTTCCATCCAACTTCACAGGTGTGCACTTGATTGTTTATGCAATTGTTATTAACGGTAGAATTTCACTTATCTCTCCTATCTGCTCGCAGCACCCGCAGACTTTCTGAAAGAAGAAGATAACCTACTTATCCGTTGTTATGATTATACTAAAGTTTCTACTTTTTTGCAAATAGATTTTTAAATTTTTGACCAATGGTCTGAATCAGGGTCGGAAGTTTGACGACCTTGTCATTACCCAGTTTTTCGCGAGCAATTTTGAGAATGGCACCTGAGTCTTTTGATGCAAAGAGGAATTTTCCTCTGTCTGTAAAGACTTCGAAGTGGCGACTGATTTTGCGACCAGTGACATTGGCCCCAATCTGGTTGATATGGTCCCAAGGAATCTGGATAAATTGTTCGACATTAACATCTGGGTAAAATTCCAGAGCCTGATCTCCGACAAGGAATTTCCCAACTTTCCCAGCTATAGAGAGGTAGGAAGTTCCTGTCGTATTGAGAAGCACTGTTTTGTTAAGAGATTGGGCCATGATTAGTCTTCCTTACTTTCACCGAAAAAGGCATTGTAGAGGGCTTTAATAGCTGCTTTCTCTTGGTCCTTATGGACAACAAACATGATAGATACTTCACTAGAACCTTGAGACATCATCTGGATGTTGATCTTATTTTCAGATAGAGCACGTGTCGCAGTAGCAGTTACTCCGATATGGCTCTTCATCTTTTCTCCAACAATCATAATAATTGAAAGGTCGTGCTCGATTTCTGCATGGTCTACTTCAGCCTTTTGAACCAACTGACGAAGGATTTCTTCTTCCTTGATAGGAGTTAGTTCGCGAGAACGGAGGATGATTGAAAGATCGTCGATACCTGTTGGCATATGTTCCCAACCGATGTTAAGATCTTCAAGGATTTGAAGAACCTTGCGTCCAAATCCAACCTCACGGTTCATGAGGTATTTCGACATATTAATGCTGACAAAGCCAGAGTCACCAGCAATTCCCACTACTGGGAACTTGTCACTACTATGTTTTAGAACGATACGAGTACCTGGGTGGTCAGGGTTGTTGGTATTCTTGATAACGAGAGGAATTTTTCCACGGTAGGCAGGTAGAAGGGCTTCGTCATGAAGGACTGAGAAGCCTGCATAGGCCAACTCACGCATTTCACGGTAGGTCAACTCTGGGATAGAGTGTGGTTGGTGAATGATTCCTGGGTGAGCCGCAAAGATACCATCAACATCCGTAAAGTTTTCATAGAGGTCTGCCTTAACACCGGCAGCAATGATAGAACCTGTAATGTCTGATCCTCCACGTGAGAAGGTACAGATTTGATTTTCCTTGGTAACTCCAAAGAAACCAGGAATGACAAGAACTTCATTTGTATTTGTCAATTCTTCAATCTTGTCATAACTTGATGGAATGATGCGAGCGTGACCAGGTTCACTTGTGACCACAATACCAGCTTCTCTAGGGTGCACATAGCGTGCATCGATCCCGTTTTGATTAAAGTAGGCAGCAATCAATTTAGCATTGTTATTTTCACCAGCTGCTAGGAAAGTGTCGTAGAGAAATTCGTTTTCTTCGATAGGAAGAGTAGCTAAGGCACGAATGCTTTTAGAAATTTTTTCTAGCACAGCTGGTTTAAGACCTAGTTCACTAACCATAGCAGCATAGCGGTCGATAATCCAGTTTTGACTCTTACTAATATCGTTACCAGCAACATAGTCGCGGTAGTATTTAATCAAGGCATCCGTAACCTTAGTATCTTCAGCATTGCGTTTACCAGGCGCAGAAACGACTACAAAACGACGCTCTGAATCGCTTTTTACGATGTTTAAAACTTTTTCTAATTGACTAGCAGAGGCAAGAGAGCTACCTCCAAATTTAACAACCTTCATAAGAACTCCTAAAGTAAGTATTTTATACGATTATAGCAGAAAGAAAGCCTTTTTTCAATGAAGAAAATAAGATGCTTTCTAGTATAAAGCGAGCCTTTCTAATCGGCTGAGACACTTTCAGTTGATTTTTTCTTGCTTTCTGATTTTAAAAAAGATATACTTTTGAAATAAAATAATTTAAACTGCTTATAAAATAAAAAGGAGTCCAGATGGAACACATTATTTATCAGCTTGAAGAGGATTTGGCAATCCTTACCTTGAATCGTCCTGAGGTCGCAAATGGTTTTCATATTCCTATGTGTGAGGAGATTTTAGAAGCTCTGACTTTGGCAGAAGAGGATCCGGCTGTGCATTTTGTCTTAATCAACGCGAATGGCAAAGTCTTTTCAGTTGGGGGAGATTTGGTTGAGATGAAGCGAGCAGTCGATGAGGATGATATTCCATCATTGACAAAAATCGCAGAATTGGTCAATACTATTTCTTATAAAATCAAGCAAATTGCTAAACCTGTCTTGATGGAGGTTGATGGGGCTGTTGCAGGTGCCGCAGCGAATATGGCTGTTGCTGCAGATTTCTGTCTGGCAACGGATAAGGCTAAATTTATCCAAGCTTTTGTTGGAGTTGGTTTGGCTCCGGATGCAGGAGGAATTCATCTCTTGAGTCGAAGTATTGGTGTGACGCGTGCTGCTCAATTAGCTATGACAGGTGAGGCTTTGAACGCAGAAAAAGCTCTAGAGTGGGGGCTGGTTTACCGTGTCTGTGAAGCTGATAAACTTGAAAAGACGAGAGAACAGCTCCTTAAAAAATTGAGACGCGGGTCAGCTAATTCCTATACAGCCATCAAGAAGTTGGTTTGGGAGAGCCAATTTAAAGACTGGCAGAGTTACGCTACTTTAGAACTGAACCTACAGGGGTCACTAGCGAAAACAGAGGATTTCAAAGAGGGAGTTCGGGCTCATTCGGAAAGAAGAAGACCTAAATTTACAGGAAAATAAAAAAATACTTGCACCATTCTTTGAACTTTGATATAATTCTTTTGTCAAATGTTTTGATTCTAAAAGTTTTTTTGAAAAGGAGGGAAGGAAAGATTGGACTACCAACGAATTAATGAATATTTAACATCTATATTTAATAATGTCCTCGTTATCGAGGAAGTTAGCTTGAGGGGTAGTCGTTTCAAAGATATCTCCATCAAAGAAATGCATACGATTGATGTGATTGGGAAATTCCCAGATGTGACACCAAGTCAAGTGTCAAAAGAGTTGATGGTGACTCTTGGGACAGTTACGACTAGTTTGAATAATCTCGAACGCAAGGGTTACATTGAACGCGTTCGTTCAGAACATGATAGACGTGTGGTGCATCTGCATTTGACAAAGAAAGGTCGCTTGGTTCATAGGCTACATAAACGCTTCCATAAGACCATGGTTGAAAAAATCATCGATGGTATGAGTAAGCAAGAAATTGAGATTATGAGCAAAGGTTTGACTAATCTTTATCAATTTTTGGAGGATTTGAGATAATGGCTTTTGCAAAAATAAGCCAGGTTGCTCATTATGTGCCAGAGCAAGTGGTTACAAATCATGATTTGGCCCAGATTATGGATACCAATGATGAGTGGATTTCAAGTCGGACGGGAATACGTCAAAGGCATATTTCAAGAACAGAATCTACTAGTGATTTGGCTACAGAGGTTGCTAAGAAACTGATGGCAAAAGCTGGAATCACAGGAGAAGAGCTGGATTTTATCATTCTAGCTACTATTACTCCAGATTCGATGATGCCCTCTACAGCTGCTCGTGTTCAAGCTAATATTGGTGCTAATAAGGCCTTTGCTTTTGACCTAACAGCGGCTTGCAGTGGATTTGTATTTGCTCTTTCAACTGCTGAAAAGTTTATCGCTTCTGGTCGCTTTCAAAAAGGCTTAGTGATTGGTAGTGAAACCCTCTCTAAGGCAGTTGATTGGTCAGATCGATCAACAGCTGTGTTGTTTGGAGATGGTGCTGGTGGAGTCTTGCTAGAAACTAGCGAGCAAGAGCATTTCTTAGCTGATAGTCTCAATAGCGATGGAAGTCGCAGTGAGTGTCTGACCTATGGACATTCAGGCTTGCATTCTCCATTTTCAGATCAAGAAAATGCAGATTCATTTTTGAAGATGGATGGACGCGCAGTCTTTGATTTTGCCATTAGAGATGTAGCCAAGTCTATCAAACAGACTATTGATGAGTCTCCTATAGAGGCGACAGACTTGGATTATTTACTACTTCATCAGGCTAATGACCGTATCTTGGATAAGATGGCTAGAAAAATCGGTGTCGACCGAGCTAAACTTCCAGCAAATATGATGGAGTATGGAAATACCAGTGCAGCCAGTATCCCGATTTTACTTTCAGAGTGTGTAGAACAAGGCCTCATCCGTTTAGACGGTAGCCAGACTGTTCTTCTATCAGGCTTCGGTGGAGGCTTGACCTGGGGCACGCTCATTCTTACAATTTAGGTAATCATGTGGTGAACACATTGTTATAAAAAAACTATTTATTTTAAAGGAGTCCTATCATGGCAGTATTTGAAAAAGTACAAGAAATTATCGTTGAAGAACTTGGAAAAGACGCATCAGAAGTAACACTTGAATCAACTTTTGATGATTTAGACGCAGATTCATTGGACTTGTTCCAAGTAATCTCAGAAATCGAAGATGCTTTTGATATCCAAATCGAAGCAGAAGATGACTTGAAAACAGTTGGTGACTTGGTTGCCTACGTTGAAGAGCAAACAAAATAAGCAGAATACAAATAGAAGGAGTAGGGAAACCCGCTCCCTCTTGTTTAGGCAATAGTTTGATTGTCAAATTATGACGGTATCGAACTATTACGTAAGCAAGAAACGATGGAGGCACTATGAAAACACGTATTACAGAATTATTGAACATTGATTATCCTATTTTCCAAGGAGGAATGGCCTGGGTTGCTGATGGTGATTTGGCAGGAGCTGTTTCCAAGGCTGGAGGACTAGGGATTATCGGTGGGGGGAATGCTCCTAAAGAAGTTGTCAAGGCAAATATTGATAAAATCAAATCATTGACGGATAAACCCTTTGGTGTCAACATCATGCTCTTGTCTCCCTTTGTGGAAGATATTGTAGACCTCGTTATCGAGGAAGAGGTTAAGGTAGTTACAACAGGCGCAGGAAATCCAAGCAAATACATGGAACGCTTCCATGAAGCTGGTATTACGGTTATTCCTGTTGTACCGAGTGTTGCCCTAGCTAAACGCATGGAAAAAATCGGTGCGGACGCTGTTATTGCAGAAGGAATGGAAGCTGGGGGGCATATCGGTAAATTAACAACCATGACCTTGGTGCGCCAGGTTGCTGCTGCTGTATCTATTCCTGTTATTGCTGCAGGAGGGATTGCGGATGGTGAAGGTGCTGCGGCTGGCTTTATGCTAGGTGCAGAAGCTGTTCAGGTTGGAACTCGCTTTGTCGTTGCAAAAGAGTCTAATGCCCATCCAAATTATAAGGCGAAAATTTTAAAAGCTAGAGATATTGATACTACGATTTCAGCTCAACACTTTGGACATGCTGTTCGTGCGATTAAAAATCAGTTGACTCGTGATTTTGAACAAGCTGAAAAAGATGCTTTTAAACAAGAAAATCCAGATTTGGAAATTTTTGAACAAATGGGAGCAGGTGCACTAGCCAAAGCGGTTGTTCACGGAGATGTGGATGGAGGCTCTGTCATGGCAGGTCAAATTGCAGGGCTTGTTTCCAAAGAAGAAACCGTTGAAGAAATCCTAAAAGATTTGTATTACGGAGCAGCTAAGAAAATTCAAGAAGAAGCCTCTCGTTGGGCAGGAGTTGTAAGAAATGACTAAAACAGCCTTTTTATTTGCTGGTCAAGGTGCCCAGTATCTAGGTATGGGACGGGATCTCTATGATCACTACCCTATTGTCAAAGAAACGATTGATCAAGCAAGTCAGGTACTCGGTTATGATTTGCGTCATCTTATTGATAGGGAAGAAGAAAAACTCAATCAGACCCGCTATACGCAACCAGCTATTTTAGCAACTTCAGTTGCTATTTACCGTTTATTACAAGAAATGGGCTATCAGCCTGATATGCTTGCTGGTTTGTCTCTTGGAGAATACTCTGCCTTGGTGGCTAGCGGTGCCTTGGATTTTGAAGAAGCTGTTGCCTTGGTTGCTAAGCGTGGAGCCTATATGGAAGAAGCGGCTCCTGCTGGCTCTGGTAAGATGGTAGCAGTTCTCAATACGCCAGTAGAGGACATTGAGGAAGCCTGTCAAAAAGCTTCTGAACTTGGAGTGGTTACCCCAGCCAACTATAATACACCTGCACAAATCGTGATTGGTGGAGAAGTGGTTGCAGTTGATCGAGCTGTAGAACTCTTGCAGGAAGTTGGTGCCAAACGCTTGATCCCTCTCAAGGTATCAGGTCCCTTTCATACTGCTCTCCTTGAGCCTGCTAGCCAGAAACTAGCTGAAACTCTAGCTCAGGTAAGTTTTTCAGATTTTACTTATCCCCTAGTCGGCAATACAGAAGCTACTGTGATGCAAAAAGAAGACATTGCTCAACTCTTGACGCGTCAGGTCAAGGAACCAGTTCGTTTCTATGAAAGTATTGCAGTTATGCAAGAAGCAGGCGTAACCAACTTTATAGAGATTGGACCGGGGAAAGTCTTGTCAGGATTTGTTAAAAAAATTGATAAGACGGCTAAACTAGCCACTGTTGAAGATCAGGCGAGCTTGGAAGCCTTGCTAGAAAACAAGTAATCCCTTCTCCCATAAATACAAGAGGAAACAGGAGAAAAGAATGCAACTAAAAAATAAAAATATCTTTATTACAGGTTCGAGTCGTGGGATTGGTCTTGCCATAGCCCACAAGTTTGCTCAAGCAGGAGCCAATATTGTTTTAAACAGTCGTGGGGCAATCTCAGAAGAATTGCTCGCTGAGTTTTCAAACTATGGTGTCAAGGTGGTTCCCATTTCAGGAGATGTATCAGATTTTGCAGACGCTAAGCGTATGGTTGATCAAGCTATTGCAGAGCTGGGTTCAGTAGATGTTTTGGTCAACAATGCAGGGATTACCCAAGATACCCTTATGCTCAAGATGACAGAGGCGGATTTTGAAAAAGTTCTCAAGGTTAACCTGACTGGTGCCTTTAACATGACACAATCAGTCTTGAAACCGATGATGAAAGCCAGAGAAGGTGCTATCATTAATATGTCTAGTGTTGTTGGTTTGATGGGAAATATCGGTCAAGCTAACTATGCTGCTTCTAAGGCTGGCTTGATTGGTTTTACCAAGTCTGTGGCGCGTGAAGTGGCCAATCGCAATATCAGGGTTAATGCTATTGCACCTGGAATGATTGAGTCCGATATGACAGCTGTTCTATCAGACAAGGTAAAAGATGCTATGCTGGCGCAAATTCCTATGAAAGAATTTGGGCAGGCAGAGCAGGTTGCAGATTTGACAGTATTTTTAGCAGGCCAAGATTATCTAACTGGTCAAGTGGTTGCCATTGATGGTGGCTTAAGTATGTAGCAGAAGCTAGAGGTGAAAAAGATGAAACTAAATCGCGTAGTAGTAACAGGTTATGGAGTAACATCTCCAATCGGAAATACACCAGAAGAATTTTGGAATAGTTTGACGACTGGAAACATCGGAATTGGTCCAATTACAAAATTTGATCATAGTGACTTTGATGTGCATAATGCAGCAGAAATCCAAGATTTTCCTTTTGATAAATACTTTGTAAAGAAAGATACCAATCGTTTTGATAACTACTCTTTGTATGCCTTGTATGCGGCCCAAGAGGCTGTCAACCATGCCAATCTGGATGTAGAGGCTCTTGACAAGGATCGTTTTGGTGTTATTGTGGCTTCTGGTATTGGTGGAATCAAGGAAATTGAAGATCAAGTGCTTCGCCTAAATGACAAAGGACCAAAACGTGTGAAACCATTGACCCTTCCAAAAGCCTTGCCAAATATGGCTTCAGGAAATGTTGCTATGCGTTTTGGAGCAAACGGTGTTTGTAAATCCATCAATACTGCCTGTGCTTCATCAAATGACGCGATTGGGGATGCCTTCCGCTCAATTAAGTTTGGTTTCCAAGATGTTATGTTGGTAGGTGGTTCAGAAGCCTCTATCACACCTTTTGCTATTGCTGGTTTCCAAGCCCTAACAGCTCTCTCTACTACAGAGGACCCAACTCGTGCTTCCATTCCATTTGATAAGGACCGTAATGGTTTTGTCATGGGTGAAGGTTCTGGGATGTTGGTTCTTGAAAGTCTTGAACACGCTGAAAAACGTGGCGCTACTATCCTTGCTGAAGTGGTTGGTTACGGAAATACTTGTGATGCCTACCACATGACTTCACCACATCCAGAAGGTCAGGGAGCTATCAAGGCCATCAAACTAGCCTTAGAAGAAGCTGAGATTTCTCCAGAGCAAGTAGCCTATGTCAATGCTCACGGAACGTCAACTCCTGCTAATGAAAAAGGAGAAAGTGGTGCGATCGTGGCTGTTCTTGGTAAGGAAGTACCTGTATCATCAACCAAATCATTCACAGGACATTTGCTGGGGGCTGCAGGTGCAGTAGAAGCTATCGTCACAATCGAGGCTATGCGTCATAACTTTGTACCAATGACAGCTGGAACAAGTGAAGTATCAGATTATATCGAAGCCAATGTCGTTTATGGACAAGGCTTGGAGCAAGAAATTCCATACGCTATTTCAAATACTTTTGGTTTTGGTGGCCACAATGCAGTTCTTGCTTTCAAACGTTGGGAGAATGAATAACTATGAATTTAAACGATATTAAAGACTTGATGGCTCAATTTGACCAGTCAAGTTTGAGAGAATTTTCTTATAAAAATGGGACGGATGAGTTACAGTTTAGCAAGAATGAGGCTAGACTCGTATCTGAAGTTGCAACTCAAGTCGCTCCAGCACCCGTTCAAGCAACACCGAGTCAAGTAGCTCCTACATCTGCTCCAGTAGAAACTGTAGTGGAAGAAGTTCCTGCTTCAGTTGAAGCAAGTGTAGCTGCTGAGGGAGATCTTGTAGAGAGTCCACTTGTTGGAGTGGCTTACTTGGCTGCTGGCCCAGATAAACCTGCCTTTGTAACAGTTGGTGATAGTGTTAAAAAAGGCCAAACATTGGTAATTATCGAAGCCATGAAAGTCATGAATGAAATCCCAGCTCCTAAGGATGGTGTGGTAACGGAAATTCTCGTTTCTAACGAAGAAATGGTTGAGTTTGGTAAAGGATTGGTACGTATCAAATGATCGATATTCAAGGAATCAAAGAAGCCCTTCCCCACCGTTATCCTATGCTCCTAGTGGATCGTGTCTTGGAAGTGAGTGAGGATACCATTGTTGCTATCAAAAATGTGACCATCAATGAGCCCTTCTTTAACGGTCATTTTCCTCAATACCCGGTCATGCCAGGTGTTCTGATTATGGAAGCTTTGGCGCAAACAGCTGGTGTCTTGGAGTTATCAAAACCTGAAAATAAAGGTAAACTAGTCTTTTACGCTGGTATGGACAAGGTTAAGTTCAAGAAGCAAGTTGTACCAGGTGACCAATTGGTTATGACAGCGACTTTTGTAA
Organism: Streptococcus mitis; assembly: GCF_946188375.1. Lineage (GTDB taxonomy): Bacteria > Bacillota > Bacilli > Lactobacillales > Streptococcaceae > Streptococcus > Streptococcus mitis_CX. Next base: position 91,592 of record NZ_CAMHUS010000006.1, on the reverse strand, counting down.
AACGTCGTGGGACCATTGCCGTGGTTGAAGCAAAGGCTGAAGTGGATGGCAAGCTTGCAGCTAGTGGTACTCTTACCTTTGCAATAGGGAACTAAGGAGGTTCTCCATGTTTCGAAAAATTTTAATTGCCAATCGTGGTGAAATTGCGGTTCGTATTATCCGTGCGGCGCGTGAATTGGGGATTGCGACGGTGGCGGTTTATTCAACTGCTGATAAGGAAGCCCTTCATACGCTTTTGGCAGATGAGGCTGTTTGTATCGGGCCTGGTAAGGCAACAGAGTCTTATCTCAATATCAATGCGGTTCTATCAGCGGCAGTCTTGACTGAGGCAGAAGCTATTCACCCTGGTTTTGGCTTTCTCAGTGAAAATTCCAAATTTGCGACCATGTGTGAAGAGGTAGGGATCAAGTTTATCGGCCCATCTGGTCATGTCATGGATATGATGGGGGATAAGATCAATGCGCGCGCTCAGATGATCAAAGCTGGTGTTCCAGTCATTCCAGGTTCAGATGGAGAAGTGCATGACTCTGAGGAAGCTTTGATTGTTGCTGAAAAAATTGGCTACCCTGTTATGCTCAAGGCTTCAGCAGGTGGAGGTGGTAAAGGGATTCGTAAGGTTGAAAAACCAGAAGACCTCGTTTCCGCCTTTGAAACTGCCTCTAGTGAAGCCAAGGCCAATTATGGAAATGGTGCCATGTACATTGAACGGGTTATCTATCCAGCTCGTCACATCGAGGTTCAAATCCTAGGAGATGAACACGGAAATGTGATTCACTTGGGGGAACGAGATTGTTCTCTTCAACGGAATAACCAAAAGGTTTTGGAAGAAAGTCCTTCGATTGCAATCGGAAAAACGCTGCGCCATGAAATTGGTTCTGCGGCTGTTCGAGCTGCGGAGTCTGTTGGCTATGAGAATGCAGGGACTATTGAGTTTCTTATTGATGAAGCCAGTGGCAATTTCTATTTCATGGAAATGAATACTCGTGTACAAGTAGAGCATCCAGTAACAGAGTTTGTTTCAGGTGTGGATATCGTTAAGGAACAAATTCGCATTGCGGCAGGTCAGCCTTTGTCTGTTAAGCAAGAAGATATTGTCCTACGCGGTCATGCCATCGAGTGTCGCATCAATGCAGAAAATCCAGACTTTAACTTTGCTCCAAGTCCAGGTAAGATTACCAATCTCTATCTGCCGAGTGGTGGAGTTGGCTTGCGCGTGGATTCAGCAGTTTATCCAGGTTATACCATTCCGCCCTATTATGATAGTATGATTGCCAAAATCATCGTTCACGGCGAAAATCGTTTTGACGCCTTGATGAAAATGCAACGTGCCCTCTATGAATTAGAGATTGAAGGGGTGCAGACCAATGCAGATTTCCAGCTTGACCTCATTTCAGATCGTAATGTCATTGCTGGAGATTACGATACTTCCTTCTTGATGGAAACCTTCTTACCCAAGTATCAAGAAAAAGAATAAAATGATTTCAAGAGTTTAAACCGAAAAGGGGAATCAATGGCTCTATTTAGTAAAAAAGATAAGTATATTCGAATCAATCCCAATCGTTCGGTTAGGGAAAAACCTCAAGCTAAGCCAGAGGTTCCAGATGAATTATTCTCTCAGTGCCCAGGCTGTAAGCATACCATTTATCAGAAGGATCTGGGAAGTGAGCGTATCTGTCCGCACTGTAGTTACACCTTTCGTATTTCTGCCCAAGAACGCTTGACTTTGACAATTGATATGGGAACCTTCAAGGAATTGTTTATAGGGATTGAAAGCAAGGATCCCTTGCATTTCCCTGGTTATCAAAAGAAACTAGCAACTATGCGTGAAAAAACAGGTCTGGATGAAGCCGTTGTGACAGGAACAGCTCTTATTAAAGGTCAGACTGTGGCTCTTGGTATTATGGATTCCAACTTTATCATGGCATCTATGGGTACGGTTGTAGGTGAAAAAATTACTCGTTTGTTTGAGTATGCGACTGTTGAAAAATTGCCAGTTGTTCTCTTCACAGCCTCTGGTGGGGCCCGTATGCAGGAAGGAATCATGAGTCTCATGCAGATGGCCAAGATTTCTGCAGCAGTTAAACGCCATTCAAATGCTGGTCTCTTTTATCTGACTATTTTGACTGATCCAACGACTGGTGGTGTGACAGCTTCTTTCGCTATGGAAGGCGATATCATTCTGGCTGAACCACAGAGTTTGGTTGGTTTTGCAGGGCGTCGTGTGATTGAAAACACGGTTCGTGAAAGCTTGCCTGAGGATTTCCAAAAGGCAGAATTTCTACTTGAGCATGGCTTTGTGGATGCTATCGTTAAAAGAAGAGATTTGCCAGATACGATTGCAAGCCTAGTCAGATTGCACGGAGGGGGTCCTAGATGAATATTGCAAAAATAGTCAGAGAAGCGCGTGAGCAGAGTCGCTTGACAACCTTGGACTTTGCTGCAGGCATTTTTGATGACTTTATCCAATTACACGGTGACCGTTCTTTTCGTGACGATGGTGCAGTTGTTGGTGGTATTGGCTGGCTTGGAGAGCAAGCTGTAACAGTGGTTGGTATCCAAAAAGGCAAGAGTTTACAAGATAACCTTAAACGGAATTTTGGTCAACCGCATCCAGAAGGTTACCGCAAGGCCCTACGGTTGATGAAACAGGCTGAAAAGTTTGGCCGTCCAGTAGTGACCTTTATCAACACAGCAGGTGCCTATCCTGGTGTCGGAGCAGAAGAACGCGGACAGGGAGAAGCTATTGCTCGCAATCTCATGGAAATGAGTGATTTGAAAGTTCCTATTATTGCTATCATTATCGGTGAAGGTGGTTCTGGTGGGGCTCTGGCTCTAGCAGTCGCAGACCGTGTTTGGATGCTGGAAAATTCTATCTATGCCATTCTCAGTCCAGAAGGTTTTGCTTCCATTCTATGGAAAGATGGCAGTCGTGCCATGGAAGCGGCAGAACTGATGAAAATCACTTCGCATGAACTGTTAGAAATGGACGTGGTGGACAAGGTGATTTCTGAAGCAGGACTTTCTAGTAAAGAACTGATTAAGAGTGTCAAAAAAGAACTCCAAACGGAACTAGCTTTACTGTCACAAAAAACGTTCGAGGAGTTGTTGGAAGAACGTTACCAACGATTTAGAAAATACTAAAAATGACTAAATGAGGCTAGAAAGGTCTCATTTTTTTAGAAAAATGCAGTTCAGACCGAAAAATTGACAGTTGAGGAGATGGACTATAAAATAGATAAAAAAGATGTATACTGTAGATGTAAGCTTACAAAAATTTATTTTAAGGAGGTACTTGATAGGACAGGTACAGATACATTTACAGTTCTTTCATCTGAGAACTTAGAGGAAACTTCAGGTGGTGGCATGATTTGGTTGGTTGATGATTATTATTGGAGTTGGCCTTATGCTTATAGCATTGCAACTGACTCGAGTACAATACTGAATCATGCGACTAGACGTGCTAATGGTATTGGCTACTGATAAATTAAAGGGGTAAGTATGAAAAAACTAGGGCATTTGGGAGTCTTTACATCACTGGTATTTCTATCGGTTTATCTACCAGAGTTAGGGGTAGTGCAAATCACTAAGTTTTTAGGATGGGGGATAGATGGCTATTTTATCTTTTTAACAGTTGAATTAACAGCTCTTTTGCTATTATTTATCTACTGGCTCAAAAAGAAAGAGATGCTCTATATTTTTGAGAAAAAGGGTTCAAAGAAGTCAAGATTCTTTTACCTTGTAGTTGGTCTAGTGGCTACTTATTTTGATCGTCAATTGGTGGATGCTTTTTCAGTTACAGTATCATTATTTAGTTGATAACAAGTATATTTTTCAAAAGCTACTTTCTATCCTTTATTCAAATGGACAACCAACTTTTCTATCAACTGTTCTTAGTTTTATTTTAACAGTAGTTGTCGCACCTATATTGGAGGAACTGATTCATAGAGGGTATTTTATGAATACCTTTTTCCACCAGTCCAAGTACTATCTGGATGTTATTCTATCTGCTCTTATCTTTGGACTTAGTCATTTGATTCTAACTCACCGAGATCCTATCAGTTTGATTATTTATAGTTTAGGCGGTCTCTTCTATGCCCTAGTATATCGGTGGACAAAGAACTTAAAAATCACCATCTTGTGCCATAGTTTTTTTAACTTTCTCATTTATGCAAAACCCATCTGGATTTTTGTTTATAATTATGTCTATTACCACTTTTTAAGATAGTGGAAGCAAAGAAAACAGTGTTTGATATCTGTCAAACACTGTTTTCTATCTACTATTCTTCAGTTACAAATTGACTAAGCAGTCCGTTGATAAAGCGGGCTGATTTTTGATCTGAAAAATTTTTAGCAAGTTCAATGGCTTCATTGACTGCTACCAGCTGAGGTGTATCAAATGATGTGATTTCAAAGATACCTAAGCGTAGTAAGTTTTTTTCGACCAAGGTCAAGCGTTCAACTGTCCAGCCTGACTTGAGGTGCTGGTTGATTTGTTTATCCAACTCGTCTTTTTGAGCTTGAACGCCAGAAACCAAGTTCAGAAGAAAGGCAGGGATTTGCACATCTGCATCTTCACGGTCATGCGTGTAGGCAAAGTGACAAGCTGTTTCCATATCTGTGCCGAATTCAAGGCTCATAAGAGCTTGAAAAGCGCATTTACGAAGTTCGCGTCTAGATTCTAATAATGGACTAGTCATTGAGGAAGTCCTCGTTAAATAGATCTTTCAACTCAGGTTTTGGTGTTTTATCTGGAACGATTCCTGCAACATGGATGTTGACAGCAGAAAGTTCCACATCAGCCATATCACGAACAGCATCTTTGACTGCTTTTTGAATAGCAAGAGCAACTTTTGGTACTTTCACACCGTACTCAAGATAGAGGTAGATGTCAGCAGTTAGTTCTTCGTTGCTTTCTTTTAAGTAGACGCCACGACCAAGAGAGAGTTTTGATAGGGTATCAGATACGGATTTATTTGAAAATGAGTGGACACCATCAACTTTAGCAGTTGCGATGGCAATGATTTTTTCAAGTACACGTGGAGCGATAACGATTTCGCCAAATTGTTCTTCAATTCCCATAGAATGACCTCTTTCTAGAGATTAGGCACGAGAAACGTAAGTTCCTTCTGCAGTGTTGATGATCAATTTTTGTCCAGCTTCGATGAAGTCAGGAACGTTGACAACAAGTCCAGTTTCCATAGTTGCTGGTTTACCAGAACCTGTAACAGTAGCACCTTTGATAGATGGTTGTGTTTCAGCAACTGTCAATTCAACAGTAGTTGGTACAGTTACACCGATTACTTCAGTTCCGTAGAATTGGATTTTCACATCAGAGTTTTCAAGGATGTAAAGCAATTCATTTTCAACATTTACGACTGGGATTTCGTATTGGTCGTAAGTTTCAGTGTTCATGAAGTAGGCAGTTTCATCCATTTTGTACAAGTATTGAGCTGGAACAGTTTCGATAATAGCTTGTTCGAATTTTTCTTCTGGACGGTAGCTTGTATCAAAAGTAGAACCAGTACGGACATCACGTAATTTCATACGCATGATTGTGTTCCCTTTACCTGGTTTGTGGTGGCTAGCTTCCAAAACGCGGATCAATTTTCCGTCTGCAGTTTCAAACGTCATACCAGCTTTCAATTTGCTTGCTTCAATCATGTTTTTACCTCTTTAATAAATATTATTACTCTTCATTTTACCATAAAATCTTCTGGAAATAAAGTCTAAATAGTTATTGGGAGATGGTAGGGGCGAAAAAAACCAACCTCAGGGCTGGTTTCTTTTATGTGTTAATCTTCTTTCAACTTCGCTAATTCTTGAGCAAGAAGTTTAAGGGCGACTTGTGGGTTGGCTTGGCCTTTGGTTGCTTTCATAAGGAAGCCTGTGAAGGCCTTGTCTGCGTTACGTTTGCCTGACTTGAAGTCGGCAACAGCGGCTTCGTTATCGGCGAAGACTTGGTGGATGATTGGAATCAGGATATCTGGATCTGTGATTTGAACCATGCCTGCTTTTTCCACGTATTCACGCGCGCCACCGCCATTTTTAGCAAGGTGGACAAAGACTTTCTTGGTCGTAGCTGAGCTCTTCAAGAAGGATATGGGATTGAGGCTAATGAAAAGGTAGATTTCTTAATTTGAATGATTATTAAACTATATTATAACCTTTAAAAATCATCTAAGATATACTTATCGTTATTTACTAGCAGTTATCTTCTTTATGGAATGGTGTTCAATGAGCCACCCTACAATCCACCCCGTCGCTAGCAAGTAATTTTCGAAAGCACCGATAGCATTTACAGGAGAATGATACTCCATAAAATTGACTAAGTGATTTGTTCCTATTCCGATACCACCGAAGATGAGAGTGAGAAGCACGATTCGTAGATAGAACCAATCGTACTTAATATTGACACCGAGAATAAGAATCAATACAGCTAGGTTCCATATTCCAATTTCTCGTTGCCAACCAGCTGAGATTCCGTACCCGGAGTGACTTCCCATGTATGATGGAAAGAAAATTTGTAGTATAGAAGCGCCTAGCATAGCGATGATGACTAAAACAAATAGCAATCGTAAAAATTTGTTCATTTTTTCTTCTTTCTAAAATAGAAAAAGGTATATAAAAAGTCTGTTATTCATCTTCTTTCAACTTCGCTAATTCTTGTGCAAGAAGTTTAAGGGCAACTTGTGGGTTGGCTTGGCCTTTAGTTGCTTTCATAAGGAAGCCTGTGAAGGCCTTATCTGCGTTACGTTTACCTGACTTGAAGTCGGCAACTGCGGCTTCGTTATCGGTAAAGACTTGGTGGATAATTGGAATCAAGACAGCTGGGTCTGAGATTTGGACCATACCTGCTTTTTCAACGTATTCACGCGCGCCTCCGCCATTTTTAGCCAGGTGGACAAAGACTTTCTTGGCAATCTTAGAAGAAATCGTGCCGTCTTCGATGATGGCAATCATTTCAACCAAGTTTTCTGGTGTCAATTCGATTTGTTCCAGTGTCTTGCCTTCTGCGTTCAAGAACTGAGCGACTTCCCCTTGGAGCCAGTTAGAGACTTGTTTGGCATCGCCACCGAGGGCAACAGCTTTCTCAAAGAAGTCAGATGTGACTTTGTTAGCAGTCAACTGGCTAGCATCGTAGTCTGACAAGCCAAGGTCAGATACATAACGCGCACGGCGTTCTTTTGGAAACTCTGGCAACTCAGTTCGCATTTCCTCAATCCACTCGTCTGAGATTTCAAAGATTGGTAGGTCTGGCTCTGGGAAGTAGCGGTAGTCTGCAGCCCCTTCCTTGACACGCATGAGGATGGTTGCTTTGTTAGCTTCATCGTAACGGCGTGTTTCTTGGCGAATTTGACCCCCTGAGCGAAGGATTTCAGCTTGACGTTGGACTTCGTATTCAAGCCCCTTACGGACGTTAGAGAAGGAATTGAGGTTTTTCAACTCAGTCTTGGTACCGAATTTCTCTTGACCATACGGACGAAGGGAGATGTTGGCATCCACACGCATAGAACCTTCTTCCATCTTAACGTCAGAAATGCCAGCGTACTGGATAACTTCCTTGAGGGCAGTTAGATAAGCGTAGGCTTCTTCTGGTGAACGCATGTCAGCTTCAGATACGATCTCAATCAATGGCACCCCTTGGCGGTTGAGGTCAACATAAGAGTAGCCATCTGTACCGTGGGTGTTTTTACCAGCGTCTTCTTCTAGGTGAGCACGTTCGATACCGATTTTCTTGGTCGTACCGTCTTCAAGCTCAACTTCAATCCAACCGTTGTAGCCGATTGGTTCATCAAACTGAGAAATTTGGTAGGCTTTTGGGTTATCAGGATAGAAGTAGTTCTTGCGGTCAAAGTGCATCTTTTTGTGGATGTCCATGTTGAGGGCAAGAGCAGCCTTGATACCAGCATCGACAACACCTTTATTGAGAACTGGCAGAACTCCTGGGAAAGACCAGTCAATCACGTTGGTATTGGCATTTTGGTCATTTCCGAAGTGGGCAGAAGTAGGTGAGAAGATTTTTGAATTGGTGTTGAGCTCTACGTGGACTTCAAGTCCGATGACTGTTTCAAAGTTCATTAGTTGTCACCTCCAAAAATCACGGGTTGTTGTTTGTGGTAGTCTGTTGTTGCTTCAAAAGCAGCAGCAACTTGATAAATGGTTTCCTCAGAGTACTTAGGACCAATCAATTGCAGACCGACAGGTAGACCTTGAGAGAATCCAGCAGGAATCGAAATTCCAGGCAGTCCTGCCAAGTTTACAGGTATAGTCAAGAGGTCAGCCAAGTACATAGCAACTGGGTCATGGTTGAGTGAGTCCAAGTCATAGGCAACACTTGGTGCAGTTGGTCCCAAAATCAAGTCGTAATCCGCGAAGACTTTTTCGAAATCTTGGATGATGAGGGTACGGACCTGACCAGCTTTCTTGTAGTAAGCATCGTAGTAACCTGATGAAAGGCTGAAAGTACCTAGCATGATACGGCGTTTAACCTCTTCACCGAAACCTTGGCTACGGCTGTTTACATAGATTTCATCAAGGTTAGTCGCATCCTCTGCGCGGTAGCCGTAACGGATACCGTCAAAGCGTTGCAAGTTTGATGAAGCTTCAGATGAAGCGATAATGTAGTAAACTGCAACACCGTATTTTGAGTGAGGAAGGCTAACTTCTTCGACGATGGCACCGAGTTTCTCGAAGTGTTTAGCGGCATTCAGAATGGTTTCCTTAACCTCTGGGTCAATTCCTTCACCAAGGTATTCCTTAGGTAAAGCAATTTTCATGCCCTTGATGTCTTGACCGATTTTTGAAGTAAAGTCGGCAATGCGGACAGGAGCAGAAGTAGAGTCTTTGGCATCTTCGCTGGCAATCGCATTGAGCAAGAGGGCGTTTTCCTTAACAGTAGGAGCAAAAGGTCCGATTTGGTCTAATGAGCTACCGAAGGCAATGAGACCGAAACGAGAAACTGTTCCGTAGGTTGGTTTGAGACCAACAATCCCGTTGAAGGCAGCAGGTTGGCGGATAGAACCACCAGTATCAGAACCAAGTGACAAGCGGACTTGTCCTGACGCTACAGCTGCGGCAGAACCACTAGACGAGCCACCAGGAACCTTGCTTTGATCCCAAGCATTTTTAGTGGCACCATAGTGAGAAGTCTCACCTGAACCACCCATGGCAAACTCGTCCATGTTAGTCTTCCCAACGACAATCATGCCTTTAGCCTTTGCATTGGAAACGGCTGTCGCATCAAAGATAGGCTCATAGTTGTAGAGCATTTTTGAGGCAGCAGTTGTGAGAATACCGTCAGTAGAGATATTATCTTTAACTGCAAGTGGAATTCCTGAAAGGACATTATCAGCGTCAATTCCAGCTTCATCAATAGCTTTAGCTTGAGCAAGAGCTTGGTCTTCAGCGATGGTAACAAAAGCGTTAATAGCTGTCTCGCGAGACTTGATATCTTCAAGCGTAGCTTGTGTCAATTCTGTTGCTGAAATTTCCTTAGAGACAAGGAGATTGTGCAAGTCTTCAATGGTTTTATTGTTAAAAGTCATTAGGCATCTCCTCCATCGTCTAGGATAGCTGGTACCTTGATATAGTAGTTGACTTTTTCAGGTACGTTTTTAAACAAGCGATCACGGTCTGTTCCTTCTTCGGCCACATCAGGGCGGAGTACAGTCTTGCGGTCAGCCATAGTCGTAGTAGGTGCGACACCGGTTGTGTCAACTTCGCCCAGCAATTCAACCATGTCAACAATCTTAGACAAGGTAGTCGCAAAGGCAGCAGTTTCTTCTTCAGAGAATCTTAATTTTGAAAGATTGGCAACGTGTGTTACCTCTTCTTGCGTAATTTTCATCTTGCATCCTTTCGTGAAATGATGATTTTTAGTCTGTTCTATTTTACCATATTTTCCTATAAATAAGGGAGGGAAAGATGAAAAAAGACATCTGGCAAGTCGAGAAAGAGTTTTTTAAAATAGACAAAAAAATAGCCGTCCTAACTTTGGCGAGTTAACGAGCTATTTTTTAGTTATGTAATTACAGCCACCGTCTTAAACGGCTCTGTGGGGTGTTGTTGTCGCAACACCTTTTTCTATATTTATTGTAACATTTATTTGAAAAATCGCAAAGGGAATTAGGCTTCCTAGTATTTGGATAAGTTGGGTATAAACTGAGTAGCAGGCATTAAAATTGCTTGCCAGTTTTGTCTATTGTGCATTAGCAAACTAAGATTTTTTGGTTTTAATATGCACTCTTTTGGTATTCATTCCATAAAGCCTGAAGTTCATCTGCATTTTCTAAAACATATTGCCTGATTATTTTTAGGTCTTTTGCTTTTACTTTACCATCTCTCAGTTCACCGTTCAGAAACATTGAGCCGACCTCTTCTCCGTGGATATAAATGTGAATATGCGCTTTTTGACCTTTATGGTTATGTTCGTTAGGACGAATTTCAATACCATACTTTAAGAAAGAATATTTAGGCATGTAGTAGTCCCACGTAGTCCTTCCATGTTTCAAGGTAGTTATCGCGATTTAACTCAATTTGCTTTTGAGCAAAACGAATGTCATAGTCTGCCAAGTCCAAATTTTCCAATACTTCTCCAGTTAGAATACTAAAGGTTCCAATTAATTCATCGTCATCATACATGCGTAAAATAGGGTTGCTTGGATTCTTGTAAATATCATCTTTTGTTACTTCTAAATTAGTTACACCAAATTCCTTGAACATGATTACTTCTCCTTTTTCTTTTATTATATCATTTTTGCTAGAATTGTCACGGTTTTCGATATATTTGACTATAAGGAATAGCTTTTATTCAAGTATAGTCTGACATAAAATAGAAATTGAAAAAAATGCTAAAATCCGATATAATGGAGTGTTGAAAGGAATGGTAAAATCCAATGTAAAAATCATTCTTAGCTATTAAAACAGATAAAAATAGATTTAAAAGAAAGAGAACTTATGAATATTCAAGAAGAAATTAAGAAACGTCGTACCTTTGCTATCATCTCCCACCCGGACGCGGGGAAAACTACTATTACTGAGCAGTTGCTCTACTTTGGAGGCGAGATTCGTGAGGCTGGTACGGTAAAAGGAAAGAAAACAGGGACTTTTGCCAAGTCTGACTGGATGGATATCGAGAAGCAACGTGGGATTTCGGTTACTTCATCTGTTATGCAATTTGACTACGACGGAAAACGCGTGAATATCCTCGATACGCCAGGGCACGAGGACTTCTCAGAAGATACCTATCGTACCTTGATGGCGGTGGATGCTGCGGTCATGGTGGTGGACTCTGCCAAGGGTATCGAGGCCCAAACTAAGAAATTGTTTGAGGTTGTGAAACACCGTGGTATTCCAGTCTTTACCTTTATGAACAAGCTCGACCGTGACGGTCGTGAACCTTTGGATCTTTTGCAAGAATTGGAAGAAGTCTTGGGCATTGCTAGCTACCCTATGAACTGGCCTATCGGGATGGGGAAAGCTTTTGAAGGCTTGTATGACCTTTATAACCAACGCTTGGAGCTCTATAAAGGGGATGAGCGCTTTGCCAGTCTGGAAGATGGGGACCAGCTTTTTGGCAGCAATCCTTTCTACGAGCAAGTCAAGGATGACATTGAGCTTTTAAATGAAGCTGGGAATGAGTTTTCAGAGGAAGCTATTTTGGCTGGAGAATTGACACCTGTCTTCTTCGGTTCAGCTCTTACTAACTTTGGTGTTCAGACCTTCCTTGAAACCTTCCTCAAATTTGCTCCAGAACCACATGGACACAAGAAAACGGACGGTGAAATTGTGGATCCTTATGACAAGGATTTCTCAGGATTTGTCTTTAAAATCCAAGCTAACATGGACCCTCGTCACCGTGACCGCATTGCCTTTGTTCGTATCGTATCAGGCGAATTTGAGCGCGGCATGAGTGTCAATCTCCCTCGTACTGGTAAGGGTGCTAAACTTTCGAATGTGACCCAGTTTATGGCTGAAAGTCGTGAGAATGTGACTAATGCCGTGGCAGGAGATATCATCGGGGTTTACGATACAGGTACTTATCAGGTTGGGGATACCTTGACAGTTGGAAAAAACAAGTTTGAATTTGAACCACTGCCAACCTTCACTCCTGAAATTTTCATGAAAGTTTCTGCCAAGAATGTCATGAAGCAAAAATCCTTCCACAAGGGAATCGAGCAATTGGTGCAAGAAGGAGCCATTCAGCTTTATAAAAATTACCAAACAGGCGAGTACATGCTGGGAGCTGTTGGTCAACTTCAGTTTGAAGTCTTCAAGCATCGTATGGAAGGCGAGTACAATGCGGAAGTAGTCATGAGTCCAATGGGTAAAAAGACCGTTCGCTGGATCAAGCCTGAGGACTTGGATGAACGGATGTCATCAAGTCGCAATATCTTGGCAAAAGACCGTTTTGACCAGCCAGTCTTCCTCTTTGAAAATGACTTTGCCCTCCGCTGGTTTGCGGACAAGTATCCAGACGTAGAGTTGGAGGAGAAGATGTAAATCGTTACAAATGACTAGCAACATAAAGTTGCTGTCATTTGACGGTAACCGCTATGGTGGCTTACCTAAACGCTTCACTAGGAAAAATCCACGAATGGTATCGATTCGTGGACTTTTCCGTCGTAATGGTAAGGAAGCGGTAACTGTTTTACTAACTTCGTTTGGCAAATGGAATCGGTTTCCCAAACTCCGTGTAGTAGTTCAGTAAATTTAATTGATTGTATAACAATCTAAGTAACTAACGCCAAGTTTCTATGGAACTTGGCTATGCGTTCCACTAGTAAAGTTTTACGAATATTGTCGATTCGTGGGCTTTTCCGTTGTAACTGGTAGTGAGAGGTCTAGCTAACTGTCTTACTAACTATGTTTGGTAAATGAAATTGATTTGTAAAAATTAGTGTCGTGGATAATAAGACAGCAGAGTATGTAGGGTTTTACCTTAGCCCTCTATAAAAAGATGTTGAATATTTGGCTTTATTCGTTTTACTGTTAACCTTTATGGTAATAACTTACAAATAAAAGAAAACTTCAGATATTCACCTTTTGTGATTGGTCTGAAGTTTTCTTTTTTACTGTCCATATTTTTGGTAAAAGTCAACTTTTACTTGGATGAAGGTTTTGGCCTCGCGTAGGAGTTGAAGAAGGGTGGCGCGGGTTTCAAATTCTTCTCTTGTCTTGGGTAGACTACGGTTCCGGAAGACTTCCAGATAGCGTTCAATTTCATCTAGCAAATCAGAAGCAGGATTGGTCTGGCTCAGTTGACCGGCAATTTTTGAAAAGAGTTGGGCCAAAATCAGGCTCTCACTGGCAGCTAGATGACAGGTGTTGATTTGCTGGGCCATGTTTCTCAGGATGCGACTTTGTCTCTGTCTCATCTCAAAGTAGTGAATATGGTAATCAGTCTGGTGAAAGAGGTGGTCTGAGTGATCCAAATAGACCAGTCTGAGGGCTTCTTCCAAAAGGGTGTCCAATTCTTCAACCAACTGTGCTCGGTTGCGTCCATCCCCTCTGGATAAATAATATTTGAAGCGCTGGAGGATATCTTTTAACTTTTCTTCTACCAATGTGTGGTAGTGATGAATTTCCTCTTCTCGTGAAGGCATGTAGAGATTGACAAGCAAGGCAAATCCAGTACCGATTGCAAAGAGAAGGAGTTCATTGACTAGAAGATCTGGAGAGGTTGACTCTTGTACCAAGAGGTGGCTAACCAAAACAGTGCTTGGTGTGATGCCAATTTCCCAGCCCATCTTGTAGGCTAGGGGAACATAAAGAGCCAGATAGAGGCCAAGGCTCCAGATATGAAATCCGCTCAAGTGAAAAGCCAGAACTCCGATAACCAAAGCTAGAAGCATGGAAAAGAGGCGATTTCGGGCCAGTTTTAAGGTACTTCTACGGGTATCGGATAGGCTCAAGAGGGCGATTATTCCAGCCGAGACAGCTGAGGAGAGATTGAGAAAGTAAGCAAGAAGGCAGGCAAGACAGGTAGCTAAGATGAGCTTGGTCGTACGTTGGCTGATAGACATAAGAATTTCCTAATAAGACTAGAATAAAAGTGGAAAAGACAAGACCTGAGCAGGCTTGTCTTTATGAGTTATTTTTTACGGGCTGCTGCGTATTCGGCAACAGCAGTAAAGAGGACATCTGTTGAAGAGTTAAGGGCTGTTTCACATGAGTCTTGGATGACCCCAATGACAAATCCAACCCCAACAACTTGCATGGCAATATCGTTAGAAATACCAAAAAGGCTACAAGCAACTGGGATAAGAAGGAGGGATCCTCCGGCAATACCAGAAGCACCACAGGCTGAGATTGCTGCTACTACACTGAGGACAAAGGCTGTAGCAAAGTCAACAGGGATTCCAAGAGTATTTACTGCAGCAAGGGTTAAAACGTTAATAGTAATCGCTGCCCCTGCCATGTTGATAGTAGAACCAAGTGGGATAGAAACAGAATAGGTATCTGGATCCAGACCGAGGTCGTGGCAAAGTTTCATATTGACAGGGATGTTAGCCGCAGAACTACGAGTGAAGAAGGCTGTAACACCGCTGACACGCAAACATTTCCAAACGAGGGGATAAGGGTTTCTCTTCATAAAGAGGAAGGCAATTAGTGGATTGACTACCAGAGCCACAAAGAACATAGTTGTCACCAAGAGGGCAAGCAAGATTCCATAGTTAGCTAGGCTTCCGATTCCCTTATCAGAGATGGTTTTGAAGACAAGACCAAGGATTCCAAACGGAGCTAGGTTGATGATCCATTCGACAATCTTAGAAGTCACATCAGCCATGGTTTTTAGCAATTCTTTACTATTTTTGCTGGCTTCTCTCATAGCAATACCGAAAACAACTGCCCAAGATAGGATACCGATGTAGTTGGCTGTGACAAGGGCATTGACTGGATTGTCAACCAGTTTGAGCAAGAGGTTGCTGAGGACCTGGCCAATTCCATCTGGTGGAGCAATATCGGTATTAGCACTATTTAGGGTAATTTCAACAGGTACGATGAAACTTGCTAGGACAGCAACAAGTGCCGCTGCAAAGGTTCCTACCAAGTAAAGGAAGATAACCGTTTTCATGTTGCTATCTTGTCCCTTTTGATGTTGGGAAAGGGCGTTAGCAACGAGGGCAAATACCAGAATTGGTGCGATGGCTTTAAGGCCACCAACAAAGAGATCTCCAAGTAAACCAATTCCTGAAATGTTAGGAAGTGTCAGCCCTAGGGTTCCTCCAATAAGCATGCCAATCAAAATTCGTTTGATTAGACTCGCCTTATTCCAAGCATGAATGAATTTTTTCATAACAATCTCCTTTGTTGTGTAATGTTTATGATTATAGTATAAATATGAGCTAAAATCAAGAATTTTCTGTCTATTTTGGCTGTTATTTTTGAATATTTATGGAGATTCATCACTTGTGAAAGTATGGTATAATAAATGAAAGGAGTTTTCTATGCAAGAATTTATTCAAACCTATCTCAATAAGCTTGATATAACAACGATTATTGAAAATATCTTAACCAAGTTACTTTCTCTTTTATTCTTATTTTTACTCTTTTATATAGCCAAGAAATTGCTCCATACCATGGTGCAGAGAATTGTCAAACCTTCTCTAAAAATGTCTCGTCATGATGTCGGGCGTCAGAAAACCATCTCACGTTTATTAGAGAATGTGTTTAATTATACCCTTTATTTCTTTTTACTTTACTGCATTTTGTCGATTTTAGGTTTGCCAGTTTCTAGTTTGCTGGCAGGGGCTGGGATTGCTGGGGTGGCTATTGGAATGGGAGCCCAAGGCTTTCTATCTGATGTCATCAATGGCTTTTTCATCCTCTTTGAACGTCAACTGGATGTGGGAGATGAGGTCGTTTTGACAAATGGTCCTATTACCGTATCGGGCAAGGTTGTCAGTGTCGGCATTCGAACAACGCAACTCAGAGGAGAAGATCAGGTTCTGCACTTCGTTCCCAATCGGAATATCACCGTCGTCAGCAATTTCTCACGCACAGACTAGACCTGTTATTTTAAGTAATTTGTGGTACAATAGAAAGAGTTTAATAAAGGAGAAAAGATGGTTTTAGAAAAGCAGTTGGGCAATGGTTGTACCTGGATAGACCTTGATGTGGATAAGATTAAAAATATGGAAGATCTTTCTGACATCTATGGATTGGACAAGGAAACCATTGAGTATGCTCTGGATAGAAATGAACGAGCTCATATGGATTATAACCGTGAAACGGAGACGGTAACCTTTATTTATAATGTTCTTGATTTAGAAAAAGACAAAGAATATTATGAAGCGATTCCCATGACCTTTATCGTCGAAAGACAACGAATGATTACCATCAGCAACCATAAGAATGCTTATGTCATTGATCAGATGTCAGCTTATCTGGATAGCCATGAGTCGCTTTCTATTTACAAGTTTCTCTTTGCTGGTTTAGAGATTATTAGTAACGCTTATTATCCTGTCATTGAAGAGATGGATAAAAGTAAGGACGAAATTAGTGCCTTGCTACGTCAAACTACAACAAAGAAAAATCTCTTCGCCCTCTCTGACTTGGAGACTGGTATGGTTTACTTGACAGCAGCAGCAAAACAAAATCGACTCCTCTTGGAACATATCCAGGGCCATGCTCTTTATCGGAGATTTAATGATGTCGAACGAGAGCAGTTTGATGATGCCATGATTGAAGCCCATCAGTTGGTGTCTATGACAGACTTGATTTCTCAAGTCTTGCAACAACTCTCAGCTTCTTACAACAACATCCTAAACAATAACTTGAATGATAGTTTGTCAATTTTGACTATTATCTCCGTCTTACTAGCAGTACTTGCGGTTATTACAGGTTTCTTCGGAATGAATGTTCCTCTACCATTTACAGAAGAGCCAAATGCTTGGATTTATATCTTAATGACTAGCTTGATTTTATGGGTGGCCTTATCTCAATGGCTGAAGAAAATTACTAGAAAATAAAAGAAAAGGAGCCAAAATGGCGATTGAAAATTACATGCCAGATTTTGCTGTGGAAGCAGTCTATGATCTGACAGTCCCAAGTCTGCAGGCGCAGGGAATCAAGGCTGTTTTGGTCGATTTGGACAATACCCTCATAGCTTGGAACAACCCTGATGGGACGCCAGAGATGAAGCAATGGTTACATGATCTTCGGGACGCGGGCATTCGCATCATCGTAGTCTCAAACAACACCAAAAAACGAGTTCAACGCGCAGTTGAGAAGTTTGGAATTGATTACGTTTATTGGGCTCTGAAACCCTTCACATTTGGGATTGATCGTGCCATGAAGGAATTCCACTATGAGAAAAGTGAAGTGGTCATGGTTGGCGACCAGCTCATGACGGATATACGAGCAGCCCACCGAGCTGGCATTCGCTCGATTTTAGTCAAACCCTTGGTCCAACATGACTCGATCAAAACGCAGATTAACCGAGCGCGTGAGCGTCGTGTGATGCGAAAAATCACTGAAAAGTACGGACCGATTACATATAAAAAAGGAATTTAACTATGGAAGAAATTCTCTGTATTGGTTGTGGAGCAACCATTCAGACGACAGACAAGGCTGGTCTTGGATTTACCCCCCAGTCGGCACTCGAAAAAGGTTTGGAGACTGGGGAAGTCTATTGCCAACGCTGTTTCCGTCTCCGTCATTACAATGAAATCACAGATGTCCAGTTGACGGACGATGATTTCCTCAAGCTCTTGCACGAGGTGGGAGACAGTGATGCCTTAGTGGTCAATGTCATTGATATCTTTGATTTTAATGGCTCTGTTATCCCAGGTTTGCCACGTTTTGTCTCGGGTAATGATGTCCTCTTGGTGGGAAATAAAAAAGATATCTTGCCCAAGTCTGTTAAACCAGGCAAGATTAGCCAGTGGCTCATGGAACGTGCACACGAAGAAGGACTTCGTCCAGTTGATGTCGTCCTAACTTCGGCCCAAAACAAACATGCTATTAAGGAAGTCATTGACAAGATTGAACACTACCGTAAGGGCCGTGATGTCTATGTGGTTGGTGTAACCAACGTTGGAAAATCAACTCTAATCAATGCTATTATCCAAGAAATCACGGGTGATCAGAATGTCATCACGACTTCGCGCTTCCCAGGGACAACCTTGGACAAAATCGAGATTCCACTTGATGACGGTTCTTATATCTATGATACACCGGGGATTATCCACCGTCACCAGATGGCTCACTACTTGACGGCTAAAAACCTCAAGTATGTCAGCCCCAAAAAGGAAATCAAGCCTAAAACCTATCAGCTCAATCCTGAACAAACCCTGTTTCTAGGCGGTCTGGGACGCTTTGACTTCATTGCAGGTGAGAAGCAAGGTTTCACAGCCTTCTTTGACAATGAACTCAAACTCCATCGTACCAAACTTGAAGGCGCTAGTGCCTTTTACGATAAGCACGTCGGAACTCTTCTGACACCACCAAATAGTAAAGAAAAAGAAGTTTTTCCAAAACTAGTCCAGCATGTATTTAACATTAAGGAAAAGACAGATCTAGTCATCTCTGGACTCGGCTGGATCCGTGTAACAGGCACAGCCAAAGTCGCCGTCTGGGCACCAGAAGGCGTCGCCGTCGTCACACGAAAAGCAATTATTTAAACACAGAAAGGAAAGGGTTGTCTGAATTCGGGCGAGCAGGGCGAGCCCATAGAGAATACTTTTCGCCGTGGTGTTAGTTGGTACAAGGACTTGTACCAACTGAGGAAAATTTGAGACCTTAGGCTCAAATTTTAGTCATGAAAGTCCGAAGGACTTTGCTGACGTCCGTCACCACTTCAGAAAAGTATAAAAAGAAACTCTTTTAAGAAAATTATGTCATTAACATCAAAACAACGTGCCTTCCTCAACAGCCAGGCACATACCCTCAAACCCATCATCCAAATCGGGAAAAATGGACTTAACGACCAAATCAAAACCAGCGTCCGTCAAGCTCTTGATGCTCGCGAATTGATCAAGGTAACTCTTTTACAAAACACAGATGAAAATATCCACGAAGTCGCTGAAATTTTGGAAGAAGAAATCGGTGTGGATACAGTCCAAAAAATCGGACGCATATTGATTTTGTTTAAACAGTCTAGCAAGAAAGAAAATCGCAAGATTTCTAAAAAAGTCAAAGAAATCTAAAAACCTACTCCAAATAACTGTTTTTACAGAGAAATAAAGGAGACTAGCCTATGGCAATCGAACTATTGACTCCCTTTACCAAGGTAGAGTTGGAGCCAGAAATCAAGGAGAAAAAACGCAAACAAGTCGGGATTTTAGGGGGCAATTTTAACCCTGTTCACAATGCCCATCTCATTGTTGCGGACCAAGTACGCCAGCAGTTGGGACTGGACCAGGTCTTGCTCATGCCTGAATACCAACCTCCTCACGTAGATAAAAAAGAAACCATCCCTGAACACCATCGTCTCAAGATGCTTGAATTGGCGATTGAGGGGATTGAAGGCCTAGCCATTGAAACCATCGAGTTGGAGCGCAAGGGCATTTCCTATACCTACGACACCATGAAGCTTCTAACTGAGAAGAATCCAGACACGGATTATTACTTCATTATTGGCGCTGATATGGTAGACTATCTGCCTAAGTGGTACCGAATTGATGAATTGGTTGACATGGTTCAGTTTGTGGGGGTTCAGCGCCCACGCTACAAGGCAGGGACTTCCTATCCTGTTATCTGGGTGGATGTACCTCTCATGGATATCTCGTCCAGCATGGTGCGTGACTTCATTGTCCAAGGTCGGAAACCCAACTTTCTCCTGCCTCAGCCGGTGCTAGACTACATCGAGAAGGAGGGGCTCTACTGATGGCCTATCAAGACTATATCAACTGCTCCCGTGAGGCTTTGTTGGAAAAAATGGCAGAGCTTCTACCCGAGAAACGCTTAACCCATTGCTTGGGTGTGGAGCATGCAGCCATAGAACTGGCGGAGAGATTTGGAGTCGATGCCGAGAAAGCAGGTCTTGCAGGCCTTCTTCATGACTATGCTAAAAAGCTGTCAGATCAGGAATTTTTAGACTTAATTGGCCGTTATCAGCTAGACTCTAACCTCAAAAACTGGGGCAATAATGTCTGGCATGGTATGGTCGGAATTTACAAGATTCAGGAAGACTTGGATTTGGATGATTCTGAAATCCTGCGAGCCATTGAAATCCATACAGTCGGGGCGGCTCAGATGACAGACTTAGATAAGGTTATCTATGTAGCAGACTATATCGAGCATAATCGAGCCTTTCCTGGAGTAGATGTGGCGCGTGAGATTGCAAGTTTATCGCTCAATAAGGCGGTGGCCTATGAAACAGCTCGAACCGTGGAGCATCTAACTCATCAGGGATTCCCCATCTATCCCCAAACCCTTGAAACCTATAACGCCTTTGTGCACTATTTGAAAGAGGACTAAATGAAGACAGCTTTTATAATCATTGATGTTCAAAATATTTTAGTGGAAACCGGTTTTCAGACAAATAGTCTATTGGAAAAAATTTCTTATTTACAAAACCAGGCTAGAAGTAAGAATATCGAAATTATTTATGTTCAACATATTGAGAACGCTGAAGCTCAAACATCAGAAGATTGGCAGTTATCTGAGCTTTTAAACCGAAAACCTGATGAAAAGGTCTTTCAGAAGAAGTATAACAGTATTTTCAAAGAAACTGGTTTAAAAGAATACTTGGATAAACAGGGGATTGAAAAATTAGTTTTATGTGGTATGCAGACAGAATATTGTGTGGATACCTCTGTCAAGGTTGCCTTTGAATATGGCTATAAGCTGATTATTCCAGAAGGTGCTGTCACAACTTTTGATGGGGATGACATTCCAGCAGAAACGATAAATGAATTTTATGAGGACATTTGGGAGGATCGCTTTGCAGATGTCTTAGATTATAAAAATATTTTTTAAAAGAGGACTAAATGAACGAAAAAGAATTACTAGAACTAGTCGTGAAAGCGGCTGATGAGAAACGTGCGGAGGATATCCTCGCACTTGATGTACAAGATTTGACTAGCGTGACGGACTACTTTGTTATCACTAGCTCAATGAATAGCCGTCAGTTGGATGCTATCGCAGATAATATCCGTGAAAAGGTGGCTCAAGCAGGCTTTAAAGGCAGTCATGTCGAAGGAGATGCGGCTGGAGGTTGGGTCTTGCTGGACCTTGGTGGTGTCGTTGTGCATGTCTTTTCAGAAGAAATGCGTGCCCACTATAACCTAGAAAAACTATGGCATGAGGCGGATTCAGTAGATATTTCAGAAGCTCTTGCTTAGAAGATGAACTCAGTTGTAGTCAACTGGGTTTCTTTACTTATTTTAGAAGAAAATGGATAGAAAGGTATAGGGCGAGTGGTGTTTGCCATGGAAGCTCTTGGTATCATGATTATGGCAACTTATGAAACCTTTGCGGCTGTTTACGATGCTGTGATGGATGATAGTTTATACGATAAATGGACGGATTTTTCGCTGCGTCATTTGCCTAAGACCAAGGAGAGAAAGAAACTCTTGGAATTGGCTTGTGGGACAGGAATTCAATCAGTACGCTTCTCTCAGGCTGGTTTTGATGTGACTGGACTTGACTTGAGTGGGGATATGCTGGGGATTGCGGAGAAGAGAGCGACTTCAGCCAAGCAAAAGATTGATTTTATTGAAGGCAATATGCTGGATTTGTCCAAGGTAGGTCAATACGACTTTGTTACGTGTTACTCGGACTCAATCTGCTACATGCAGGATGAGGTGGAAGTAGGAGACGTTTTTAAAGAAGTCTATAATGCTCTCAACGAAGACGGAGTTTTCATCTTTGATGTGCATTCGACTTACCAGACAGACGAAGTTTTTCCAGGCTATTCTTATCATGAAAATGCGGAAGATTTTGCCATGCTCTGGGATACTTATGAGGATGCAGCACCTCACTCTATCGTTCATGAACTAACCTTCTTTATCAAGGAGGCTGACGGTTCCTTTAGTCGCCACGATGAAGTGCATGAGGAGCGGACTTATGAGGTTCTGACCTATGATATTTTGCTGGAACAGGCTGGTTTCAAGTCCTTCAAACTCTATGCCGACTTTGAGGACAAGGAACCAACAGAAACCAGTGCCCGTTGGTTTTTTGTGTGTGAGAAGTAAACCAAATATTGTTAATCTTATGCTTAGGAGGTAAGGGAAAATGAATATACCAGTATCATTTGGTGATATTCTTGAAAAAGAAGTAATTACCAATATACCTAAAATTTATCAAAAGTTAAAGCAAATTTATAACAACTTACAGTTTAAAACAGAAGAAGAGTTAGGTGTTGTTTATCAGAATTATTTAAAATTTACTTATGATAAATATTCTACTGTAAAAACATTGTTGTATAAAAATGAAGGTAAATTTTTATATGATTTTTATGAGCATGTTTATTTAGATGATAATAATTCAGATTTAATAGAAACCACTAACACAGAATTGATTTTTGAAAAAACATCTAACGTTATTTTAACAGGAACGGGTGGGATTGGTAAATCAATGCTTGTAAAGCATATTTTTATAAATCAAGTACAACAAGCGACATCAATTCCAGTTTTTATTGAATTAAAATCACTTAATGAATCTGATTTTTCAGAAAATGAATTAGTCGATTTTATTTACCAAGAGGTTCAAAATCATCATTTAAATTTAGAAAAGAAATATTTTAAAGCGACATTAGACGCTGGAAGATATACAATAATTTTTGATGGTTTAGATGAGGTTAATCCTTCAAAACGTTCTTGGTTAGACAAAGAAATTAAAGAATTTGTAACGTTATACAATAGCAATAGATATGTTTTGTCGTCAAGACCGTCTGAGGAATTTATTGGTTGGAATCAGTTTGCTGAATATGAGATAAAAAAATTAAATAAAGAGCAAGCGTTAGCCTTAATTGATAAGTTGAATTACGATGAGAAAGTAAAAAGGCGTTTTTATAGAGAATTAAAGGCCCATTTATATGATACTCATGAATCTTTTGCTTCTATCCCACTCCTATTAACAATTATGTTAATGACTTACGAAGCTGGTGCTTCTATTCCAAATAATTTAACTGATTTTTATAATCAGGCCTTTTATACATTGTACCAAAGACATGATGCATCTAAATCAGGATATAAAAGAGAACTAAAAGCAAAATTAACTCCTGAGGAATTTCGAAATATATTAGCCTACATTGGTTTAAAAACATTCTTTGAAGGAAAAGTAGATTTCGATAGAACTACGCTTGATGAAATAATTACTAAATATTGTTTAAAAAATAACCTTGAATTAAAGACAAATGATATAGTTTATGATGCGACTCATAGTGCTTGCATGATGCTTCAAGAAGGCGTTAGTTTAAAGTTCTCTCACCGTTCATTTCAAGAATACTTTGCTGCAGTAGGTGTTAATCAGCTAGATGATAAACTCCAAAAACAGATACTAATTAAGTGGTCTGAAGCAGACAGGAATAATATTGTAGCACATAAAACTTTTATGAATGCACTTTTTAAAATACAGAAAGAAAGGACTTACAAAAATTTATGTATTCCAATCATAGAAAGTATGGATGAAAAGTATAGAAGAATGGGAGATATCACAGAGAAAATTGTTACGTGTTTCAATTACTTTATCTGTAGAAAAGATAGTAGAGAAAACAAATTAGAACTGCATTTTTTACTAACAAAGGAAGTTAACTTTTATTTTAGCTTGCAATTTTTAATATTTGATAACATAGGAGTTGATATTTTGTCGATAAGTGAATACGAAAGCATTGAAAAATTGGAGGCAAGTATAGTATCGAATTGGGAGATAGATAAAAGAAAATATTATAATCGATTGACTGAGGTCGAAAAAAATTTAATTAATAAGTGGGTAAATGGCTGGTATTTTCGTAGACACAATTACTTAAAAGAATGGTCAATTAAATTCATTGAGGAAACAACCACTAAAAAACGGAGTCTACAGAATATAATTGATTCAATTTAATATTAAAGAAGTAGGAGATCACTATGACCATCACAGGTATTATCGCGGAGTTTAATCCTTTTCATAATGGGCATAAATACCTGCTGGATCAGGCTGAGGGACTAAAAATCGTTGCCATGTCTGGTAATTTTATGCAGCGAGGAGAGCCTGCTATCGTTGACAAGTGGACACGGGCCCAGATGGCGCTGGAAAATGGAGCGGATCTGATAGTGGAATTGCCCTTTTTAGTCAGTGTTCAGGCTGCGGATTTCTTCGGTCAAGGAGCTGTGGATATCTTGGCTCGGTTGGGCATTGATACTTTAGCTTTTGGGACAGAGGAAGTTCTGGATTACCAGAAAATCGCTGACCTATACACAGAGCAGGGTGCTGAAATGGAGAAATTTGTGGAAAATCTGCCTGATTCCCTCTCTTATCCCCAGAAAACCCAAGCCATGTGGAAGGAATTTGCAGGTCTTGATTTTTCAGGCAATACGCCCAATCATGTCCTTGCTCTGGCTTATGTCAAGGCAGTTGCAGGACGAAACATCAAGCTTGAGCCAATTCAGCGTCAGGGAGCGGGTTATCATTCTGTGGACAAGGATGTGGACTTTGCTTCGGCGACAGCCCTTCGTCAGCACAAGAGGGACAAAGATTTCTTAGAACGCTTTATGCCTTCTGTTGCCCTCTTTGAGCAGGAAAGAAAGATGAGCTGGGATGACTATTTTCCCTTGCTCCGCTATCAAATCTTGTCCAATCCAGATCTAACCACTATCTATCAGATCAATCAGGAAATGGCAGTGCGCATTAAAGAGGCTATTAAAACAGCCCAGTCTGTGGAAGAATTGGTCGAGTTAGTGACTACCAAACGTTACACCAAGGCGCGTGTCAGACGCCTCTTGGCCTATATTTTGGTGCAGGCTAGAGAAGGTGACTTGCCAGAAGCCATTCATGTCCTTGGATTTACTGAAAAAGGCAGGCAACACCTCAAGTCCTTGAAGGGACAGGTCAATCTAGTCAGCCGAATTGGTAAAGAACCCTGGGATGCCATGACTCAAAAGGCAGACCAGATTTATCAACTTGGAAATCCAAGTATAGCAGAGCAGAATTTTGGAAGAGTGCCGTTTATAATAGAAACAAACTAAGTCTACTGAAAGGTAGGCTTTTTGAGATTTTTTACGAATAAATAGATAGAAAAGAAAATCTTGTACAAGTTCCTGACAATTTCTTTCTTTTCGTGTATAATAGTGGAAAAGAGGTAAAACGAGGTATGGTTATGGAAGCAGTTCTTTACTCAACATTCCGAAATCATTTAAAAGACTACATGAAGAAGGTAAATGATGAATTTGAGCCTTTGACGGTGGTCAATAAAAATCCAGACGAGGACATTGTAGTACTTTCAAAGAGTGAGTGGGATAGTATTCAGGAAACCCTGAGAATTGCTCAAAATAAGGAACTTTCTGATAAGGTTTTGCGAGGAATGGCTCAAGTCCGTGCTGGAAGTACTCAGGTCCATGTTATTGAGGAGTGAGAAATGCTACTCAAGTTTACAGAAGATGCGTGGGCAGATTATTGCTACTGGCAAACTCAGGACAAGAAAACGTTAAAAAGAATCAATAAACTAATCAAGGATATTCAACGTGATCCCTTTACAGGAATAGGTAAGCCAGAACCACTCAAGTATGACTACCAAGGAGCCTGGTCACGTCGTATCGACGCAGAAAATCGCTTGATTTATATGATGGATGGAGATGGCGTGGCTTTCTTGTCCTTTAAAGATCATTACTAAGTCTACTGAAAGGTGGGCTTTTTCTCAAGTCTCTACTAAACTACTATTTCTAAATAACAAGTTTATTTTAGCAAATGCGTTCCAAATTCCCCAAAACATATTCTATTTTAGGTTTGTGAAAATCACTTTTTTATGGTAGAATGTAAAAGAATGTATGTCATTCGGAATAACAATAAAATGAGGTAAAAACATGGAAATCATGTCGCTTGCGATTGCTGTTTTTGCCGTCATCATTGGTTTAGTCATTGGATATGTCAGCATCTCAGCTAAGATGAAATCATCTCAGGAAGCTGCGGAGTTGATGCTTTTAAATGCTGAACAAGAAGCAACTAATTTACGTGGACAAGCTGAGCGTGAAGCCGATTTACTTGTTAATGAAGCTAAACGTGAAAGCAAGTCTCTTAAAAAAGAAGCACTATTGGAGGCCAAAGAAGAAGCCAGAAAATACCGTGAAGAAGTGGACGCTGAATTCAAATCAGAACGTCAAGAACTCAAACAAATCGAAAGTCGTTTGACCGAGAGAGCTACTAGCCTTGACCGTAAGGACGACAATTTGACGAGTAAAGAACAAACACTTGAACAAAAAGAACAAAGTATTTCTGATAGAGCGAAAAACCTTGATGCGCGTGAAGAGCAATTAGAGGAAGTCGAAAGACAAAAAGAAGCAGAGCTAGAGCGTATTGGTGCTCTGTCTCAGGCAGAAGCACGAGATATTATCTTGGCTCAGACAGAGGAAAACTTGACCAAGGAGATTGCCAGCCGCATTCGTGAAGCTGAGCAAGAGGTCAAGGAACGTTCTGATAAAATGGCCAAGGACATCTTGGTTCAAGCTATGCAACGTATCGCTGGTGAATATGTAGCGGAATCAACAAACTCAACAGTTCATCTGCCAGATGATACTATGAAGGGACGCATTATTGGTCGTGAGGGTCGTAACATTCGTACCTTTGAAAGTTTGACAGGGGTTGATGTCATTATCGACGATACACCAGAAGTGGTAACCTTGTCAGGATTTGACCCGATTCGTCGTGAAATTGCTCGTATGACCATGGAAATGTTGCTTAAGGATGGTCGTATCCATCCAGCTCGTATCGAAGAGTTGGTTGAGAAAAACCGTCAAGAGATTGATAATAAGATCCGTGAATACGGTGAGGCAGCAGCCTATGAGATTGGTGCACCAAACCTTCATCCAGACTTGATGAAAATCATGGGTCGCTTGCAGTTCCGTACTTCATATGGACAAAATGTCTTACGTCATTCGATTGAGGTTGCTAAGTTAGCTGGTATCATGGCGAGCGAACTTGGTGAAAATGCGGCTCTTGCTCGTCGTGCAGGGTTCCTTCACGATATCGGAAAAGCCATTGACCGTGAGGTTGAAGGTAGCCACGTTGAAATCGGTATGGAATTGGCTCGTAAGTACAAGGAACATCCAGTTGTGGTGAATACAATTGCTAGCCACCACGGTGATGTCGAAGCCGAAAGCGTCATTGCAGTGATTGTTGCTGCAGCAGATGCTTTGAGCGCTGCCCGTCCGGGTGCTCGTAGTGAGTCTCTTGAAAGCTACATCAAACGTCTTCATGATTTGGAAGAAATTGCGAACGGCTTTGAAGGAGTACAGAATAGCTTTGCCCTTCAAGCAGGACGTGAAATCCGCATCATGGTCAATCCAGGACAAATCAAAGACGACAAAGTCACAATCTTGGCTCACAAAGTTCGTGAGAAAATTGAAAACAATCTCGATTACCCTGGAAATATCAAGGTAACCGTGATTCGCGAGCTTCGTGCAGTAGATTATGCTAAATAAATAAGAAAGAGCAGTTGAAAAATTACTGCTTTTTTGTTACACTAGATAGAAAGACTGTAAAGGATAATCTGGCTTTTTGCCATTATTCTAGAAATGTTATTTCACAGACTGACTAAAAGGAGACACAATGGCAGACCGAGGCTTACTAATCGTTTTTTCTGGTCCTTCAGGGGTTGGAAAAGGAACGGTTAGAAGAGAGATTTTTGAGAGTTCTGAAAACCAATTTCAATACTCTGTATCGATGACGACACGCGCACAACGTCCTGGAGAAGTGGACGGTGTTGACTATTTCTTCCGTACTCGTGAAGAGTTTGAAGAGCTGATTCGTCAAGGACAGATGTTGGAATACGCAGAATATGTCGGCAACTACTATGGAACTCCTCTGACCTATGTCAACGAAACCTTGGACAAGGGAATCGATGTTTTCCTTGAAATTGAAGTTCAAGGCGCTCTTCAGGTCAAGAAAAAGGTTCCAGATGCTGTCTTTATCTTCCTGACACCACCAGATTTGGATGAATTGCAAGATCGTTTAGTAGGTCGTGGAACAGACAGTGCAGAAGTGATTGCCCAACGAATCGAAAAAGCCAAGGAAGAAATTGCTCTCATGCGTGAGTATGATTATGCGATTGTCAACGATCAGGTGCCCCTAGCTGCTGAGCGTGTCAAACGTGTTATTGAAGCAGAGCACTTCCGTGTAGATCGTGTCATTGGTCACTATCAGGAGATGTTACCAAAATCTCCAACTACCCGATAAAATTTAGAAAATAGGTACAAACAAATGATGTTAAAACCCTCTATTGATACCTTGCTAGACAAGGTTCCTTCAAAATATTCACTCGTAATCTTGGAAGCAAAACGTGCCCACGAATTAGAAGCAGGTGCGCCAGCAACTCAAGGTTTCAAGTCTGAAAAATCAACTCTTCGTGCTTTAGAAGAAATCGAATCAGGAAACGTTACAATTCACCCAGATCCAGAAGGGAAACGTGAAGCGGTGCGTCGTCGTATCGAAGAAGAAAAACGCCGCAAAGAAGAAGAAGAAAAGAAAATCAAAGAGCAAATCGCTAAAGAAAAAGAAGATGGTGAAAAAATTTAAGGTTGGGGGGACTCAATCTTATTTTTTCTATTGCAAGAATGTACTGATACTCAATGAAAATCAAAAAGCAAACTAGGAAGCTAGCCGCAAGCTGTACTTGAGTACGGTAAGGCGACGCTGACGTGGTTTGAATTTGATTTTCGAAGAGTATGACAAGGAGGAGGTGAGAAGATGACCATAGCCAAGATTATCGTAGATGTGCCTTTGATGCAGACGGACCAGCCCTATAGTTACAGGATTCCTAAGGAATTCGAGGGAATGCTAGAAGTTGGGATGCGGGTTCATGTGCCTTTTGGTAAGGGCAATCGCCTGATTCAAGGGATTGTTCTTGGTTTGGAGTCCCAACCAGATGAAGAAGAGGCTAATCATGATTTAAAAGATATTGCGGAGGTGCTGGATTTTTCTCCTGTTCTCACGCAAGAACAACTCTGGCTTGCTGAGGAGTTACGCAAGTCCGTCTTCTCCTATAAAATCTCCATCCTCAAGGCTATGCTACCAGGATTTCTGAACTCCAGCTATGACAAGATTCTCTATCCTCTTGCAGGTCTGAGTCAGGAAGACCGAGAGCGCTTGTTTGGTTCAGAGGATTCGCTTGCATTTTCTTCTCTGGATTTAGCTAAGCAAGCTGAAATGATGCGTTTGACTAGAAAAGGCCTGCTTGGTCTAGAATATCAGGCAATTGATCAAAAGAAGGTCAAGACCCAGTCTTGGTATGAGGTTGACCTTGCTCAATTAGAAAGTGTAGAGATTTCTACGCGTGCTAAGAAAAAGTTGGAATTGAGAGATTATTTGCTGTCTCATCCAGAGAGTGCTTCTTTGGCTAGTTTGTTAGAGTCCTACTCGCGGGAGCAAGTCAACTTCTTTGTGGAACAAGGTGCTGTGACCATAGTCCAAAAGGAAGTTCAACGCTCGGCTGCTTATTTTGAAGGGATTGAAGCAAGTCAGCCTTTGGAATTGAATCCAGAGCAAAGACAGGCGCGTGATGCGGTTGTCAGTGCGATTGGCAGTCATCAGGCTCCCTTCCTCCTTCAAGGGATTACAGGAAGTGGGAAGACCGAGGTTTACTTGCAGATTATCCAAGGGGCTTTGGATAAGGGCAAGACAGCTATTTTGCTGGTACCTGAGATTTCCTTGACTCCTCAGATGACGGAGCGTTTTATCTCTCGTTTTGGGGATAAGGTTGCCATTCTTCACTCTGGCCTGTCTAATGGTGAAAAGTATGATGAATGGCGCAAAGTGGAACGTGGCGATGCCCAAGTTGTTGTTGGTGCTAGATCGGCCATCTTTGCTCCGCTGAAGAATCTAGGTGTTATGATTATCGATGAGGAGCACGAAGCGACTTATAAGCAGGACAGCAATCCCCGTTACCATGCTAGAGAGGTTGCTATTCTAAGGTCCCAGTACAATCAAGCAACTCTGGTACTTGGTTCAGCAACTCCTAGTCTGGAAAGCCGTGCGCGGGCTGGAAAAGGCGTCTATCAACACTTGCGTCTGACTCAACGCGCCAATCCTTTAGCTAGGATCCCTGAGGTTCAAGTGGTTGATTTTCGTGACTATATCGGACAAAACGAGACGTCAAACTTTACGCCTCCCTTGCTAGAAGCCATTCAAGACCGTCTAGCTAAAAAAGAGCAGGTGGTTCTCATGCTCAATCGCCGTGGTTATTCTAGCTTTGTCATGTGTCGGGAATGTGGGACGGTAGATACTTGTCCCAACTGTGATATTTCCCTGACCTTGCATATGGATACCAAGACCATGAATTGCCATTATTGTGGTTTTTCAAAGGACATACCTCAGGTCTGTCCTAACTGTAAGAGTCGCAGTATTCGTTATTATGGGACAGGAACTCAGAAGGCTTATGACGAGCTGGCAGAACTCTTTCCCCAGGCCCGCATTTTGCGGATGGATGTGGACACGACTCGTAAGAAAGGTAGTCACCAAGCTCTGCTTGACCAGTTTGGGCGAGGAGAAGCAGATATTTTACTAGGTACTCAGATGATTGCCAAGGGCTTGGATTTTCCAAATGTAACCTTAGTCGGAGTGCTCAATGCGGATACGGCCTTGAATCTACCAGATTTCCGTTCTTCTGAGAGAACTTTCCAGCTCTTGACTCAGGTGGCAGGACGCGCAGGTCGAGCTGAAAAAGCTGGTCAGGTTTTGATCCAGTCTTACAATCCGCATCACTATGCTATTCGATTTGCCAAGGATCAGGATTACGAAGGCTTTTATGCTTATGAAATGGGAATTAGACGACAACTTGGCTATCCGCCTTACTATTTCACCATTGGCATTACCCTTTCTCATAAGAAAGAAGAAGAGGTGGTCAAACGTGCTTATGAAGTTATGAACATTTTGCGGTCAGGTTTGTCTGAAACCAGTAACATCCTTGGGCCGACGCCCAAACCCATTGCCCGTACCCACAACCTCTATCATTACCAGATTTTAATTAAATACCGTTTAGAAGATGAGCTAGGAACGACCCTCAACCAGGTCTTGGCCTTGACTCAAGAGCGGGAAAATAGTGAGCTCCGTCTCAGTATCGACCATGAGCCACAGCAATTTTTATAAGAAGGAGAAGATATGACAAAATTAATCTTTATGGGGACACCCGACTTTTCAGCAACAGTTTTAAAAGGTCTTTTGACAGACGACCGTTACGAAATTCTAGCTGTTGTGACCCAGCCGGACCGTGCTGTTGGACGTAAAAAAGTTATCCAGGAAACCCCAGTTAAACAAGCTGCTAAAGAGGCAGGACTTCCTATCTACCAACCTGAAAAACTATCTGGAAGTCCAGAGATGGAAACTATTATGCAGCTAGGAGCGGATGGAATTGTGACTGCTGCTTTTGGGCAGTTTCTTCCAAGTAAACTCCTTGATAGCATGGATTTTGCGGTCAACGTTCACGCCTCCCTCCTTCCTAAACACCGTGGTGGTGCGCCTATCCATTATGCCTTGATTCAAGGGGATGAGGAAGCTGGTGTGACCATCATGGAAATGGTTAAGGAAATGGATGCAGGAGATATGATTTCTCGTCGTAGCATTCCGATCACAGATGAGGACAATGTTGGCACCTTGTTTGAGAAATTGGCGCTAGTTGGTCGCGATTTGCTTTTGGACACTTTGCCTGCCTATATTGCTGGAGAAATCCAACCTGAACCGCAGGATCCAAGTCAGGTCACTTTCTCGCCAAATATCAAGCCAGAAGAAGAAAAATTAGACTGGAATAAAAGCAATCGTCAACTCTTTAACCAGATCCGTGGGATGAACCCCTGGCCTGTTGCCCATACTTTCCTTAAGGGCGACCGCTTTAAGATTTATGAAGCTCTAGCAGTAGAAGATCAGGGAAATCCAGGTGAAATTCTCTCTATCGGCAAGAAAGAATTGATTGTCGCAACGGCAGAAGGGGCTCTATCCCTCAAACAAGTGCAGCCAGCTGGTAAACCTAAGATGGACATTGCTTCCTTCCTCAACGGAGTTGGACGGACATTGACTGTAGGAGAACGATTTGGTGATTAAAGTAGAAACGGCTAGAAGTTTAGTCCTAGCGGTATTAGAAGATGTCTTTATCAATCAAGCATACTCAAATATTGCCTTAAATAAGCATCTCAAGGGGAGTCAACTTTCGGCAGCAGACAAGGGCTTGGTGACCGAGCTGGTCTATGGAACGGTAGCCCGTAAACTGACTCTGGAATGGTACCTATCACACTTTATCGAAGACAGAGATCAGTTAGATAGTTGGCTTTATGTCCTTCTTCTCATGAGTGCCTACCAGCTCCGCTATTTGAACAAGATTCCAGACCATGCTGTGGTCAATGAAGCAGTAGAATTGGCCAAAGTCCGTAAAAAAGGCAGTGAAAAATTGGTCAACGCTGTCCTTCGTCGTATTCTACGTGAAGGCTGGCCAGATATCACCAGCATCAAACGAAAAAACAAGCGTGATTCCATTGCCTATTCTCTCCCAGTTTGGCTGGTTGCCAAGCTCAAGGAAGAATACGGAGAGGAGCGAGCTCAAGCTATCTTTGAAAGCCTTTTGGTGCGCAACAAGGCTAGTATTCGTGTGACTGATTTAAACCGAAAAGAGGAAATCCAAACCTTGTTGGAGGCCAGTGCTTCACCTTTGTCTGTTTCTGGTCTGGTTAAGGAGCAAGGCCACTTTGCGGGACATGACCTATTTTCAGAGGGGGCTATTACTATCCAAGACGAGTCTAGTCAGCTGGTTGCTCCGACGCTTGATTTAAAAGGGCATGAGCAGGTTCTAGATGCCTGTGCGGCTCCGGGTGGGAAAACAGCCCATATAGCCTCTTATCTCACGACAGGTCAGGTCACTGCTCTGGACTTGTATGACCACAAGTTGGACTTAATCCAAGAAAATGCCCAACGTTTGGGGGTTGTAGATCGGGTTCAAACTCAAAAATTGGATGCCAGAAAGGTACATGAGCTTTTTGGTCAGAATTCATTTGATAAGATTTTGGTGGATGCTCCCTGTTCAGGAATTGGTCTTCTGCGCCGAAAACCAGACATCAAATACAATAAAGAAACGGCAGATTTCGCGTCCTTGCAGGAAATTCAGCTAGAAATATTAGGTAGTGTTTGTCAAACACTACGCAAAGGTGGTATAATAACTTATAGTACCTGTACTATTGTCTCAGAGGAGAACTTTCAAGTCGTACAGGCATTTTTAGAAAGTCATCCTGAATTTGAGCAGGTTACACTAGAACATGAATGTAAGGATATCATGAAAGACGGCTGTATCCTCATTACACCTGAATTGTATGGAAGTGATGGATTTTTTATCAGTCAATTTCGCAAGATATCGGATTAGGAAGGAACTAACACATGGAAATTTCATTATTAACAGATGTTGGTCAGAAACGAACAAATAACCAAGACTATGTCAACCACTATGTCAATAGAGCTGGACGTACCATGATTATCCTAGCTGATGGTATGGGAGGTCATCGCGCAGGGAATATCGCTAGTGAAATGGCGGTAACAGACCTAGGTGTAGCTTGGGTAGATACTCAAATCGATACAGTTAATGAAGTACGTGAATGGTTTGCTAACAACCTTGAGATTGAAAATCAAAGGATTAACCAATTGGGACAAAATGAAGCCTATAAAGGAATGGGAACAACCCTTGAGGCTGTAGCGATTATTGATAATCAGGCTATTTATGCTCACATCGGAGATTCTCGTATTGGTTTGATTCGTGGAGAAGAATACCACCAGTTAACGAGCGACCATTCTTTAGTCAATGAATTGCTCAAGGCTGGTCAATTGACACCTGAAGAAGCTGCTAGCCATCCACAGAAAAATATTATTACTCAATCTATTGGTCAAAAAGATGAAATTCAGCCTGATTTTGGAATGATCACCCTTGAGCCGGGAGACTATCTCTTACTCAATAGTGATGGCTTGACAAATATGATTTCAGGCAGTGAGATTTCTGATATTGTAACCAGCGATATTTCTTTGGCAGATAAGGCAGCAACCTTGATTCGTTTTGCCAACAATGCAGGTGGTTTAGACAATATCACAGTTGCCCTTATTGCTGTTAATGAGGAGGCAACAGAATGATCCAAATCGGCAAGATTTTTGCCGGGCGGTATCGGATTATCAAACAAATTGGTCGAGGAGGCATGGCAGATGTCTATTTGGCCAAGGATTTGATTTTGGACGGTGAAGAAGTGGCAGTGAAGGTCCTGAGGACCAACTACCAAACAGATCCTATTGCAGTGGCTCGTTTTCAGCGGGAAGCGAGAGCCATGGCGGATCTGGACCATCCTCATATCGTTCGGATTACAGATATCGGTGAAGAAGAGGGACAACAGTATCTCGCAATGGAATATGTTGCTGGATTAGACCTCAAACGCTATATCAAGGAACATCACCCTCTTTCAAATGAAGAGGCGGTTCGAATCATGGGACAAATCCTCTTGGCTATGCGCTTAGCCCATACTCGTGGAATTGTTCACAGGGATTTGAAACCGCAAAATATCCTTTTGACCCCAGATGGGACTGCCAAGGTTACAGACTTTGGGATTGCAGTAGCCTTTGCAGAGACGAGTTTGACTCAGACCAACTCAATGCTGGGTTCCGTTCATTATTTATCGCCAGAGCAGGCGCGTGGTTCTAAAGCAACTGTGCAGAGTGATATCTATGCCATGGGGATTATTTTCTATGAGATGCTGACAGGTCATATTCCTTACGATGGGGATAGTGCGGTAACCATCGCCCTCCAGCATTTCCAGAAACCTCTGCCGTCGGTTATAGCTGAAAATCCATCTGTGCCTCAGGCATTAGAAAATGTTGTTATCAAGGCAACTGCTAAGAAATTAACAGATCGTTACAAATCAGTCGCTGAAATGTATGTGGATTTGTCGAGTAGTTTGTCTTATAATCGTCGTAATGAACCAAAGCTAGTCTTTGACGATGCAACTAAGGCAGATACTAAAACTCTTCCTAAAGTACCGCAAAGTACCTTGACTTCTATTCCTAAAGCTCCGGTACAAGAGGGAAGACCTCAACCTAAGCCCCAACCTCATCAGACAGAAAAAACAGTACCTAGTTCAAAGCCAACCAAACGTCGTCGTATGAAAGCACGTTATCCAATTTTATTTGCGACCTTCTTGTTGGTTGTGGCATCCTTGGTATGGATTTTATATAGAACGCCCGCTACCATTGCTATTCCAAATGTGGCAGGTCAGACGGTTGCAGAGGCTAAAGAGGCTCTAAAAAAAGCCAATTTTGAGGTTGGTGAAGAAAAATCAGAGTCCAGTGATAAGGTTGAAGAAGGTCGGGTTATTCGTACAGACCCTGAAGCTGGTAAAACACGTAAAGAAGGAACAAAAATTAATTTGATTGTGTCTTCTGGTCAGCAGTCTTTCCAACTCGGAAATTATCTCGGAAGAAAGTCCAGTGATGTAGTGGCAGAATTGAAGGGTAAGAAGGTTCCAGAAAATCTGATTAAGATTGAGGAAGAAGAATCCAACGAAATCGAAGCCGGTACAATCATGAAACAAAGTTTACCGGAGGGAACAACCTATGATCTTAGCAAGGCAACTCAAATAGTTTTGACAGTTGCTAAAAAAGTAAATTCTATTTCAATGCCAAGCTATATTGGTTCTAGTCGAGAATTTGCAGTCAATAATCTTACAGAGATATATGACATTAAAAAAGCTAATATCGAAGTTGTAGAAGTGTCTAAAGCTCCTGAAGGAACTGCTGAGGGGACTGTTGTAGAGCAAAGTCCAAAAGCAGGTGAAAAGGTTGATTTGACTAAGACGCGTGTCAAGATTTCAATCTACAAACCAAAAACACCGCCGTCATCATCAGCACCAGCCCAACGTGGAAACCAAGGTTCTACTACAACACCAAGTCAGGGGAACCAACAAGGAAATCAACGAGAGAATGCACCTGCTCCTACTCAATCAAGTAGTGAAGGGAACCACGAAAATTCTCGTGATTAAACGAATCTTTGTCATGATTTCATGGCAAAGATTTTTTTTGAGTCCGGATTTGTGATAGAATAGAAGGAGTTGATAAAAGGAGGAACGCATGGAAGAATCAAGAGAATTAAATGCCGTCATCGATGTGATTATGTTAGCTGGAACCATTCTTCTCAAAAGTGGCTCAGAGATTCATCGTGTAGAAGATACCATGATCCGTATTGCGCATTCGCAGGGGATTGTGGATTGCAATGTTCTTGCCATGCCTGCCGCTATCTTTTTCTCCATTGAAAATACCAATATTTCACGAATGAAACGCGTGACTTCCTCTTCTTATAACATCGAAAAAGTCTGCGATGTGAACCAGATTTCTCGACAGCTGGTTGGGGGGCAGATTGATTTAGAAACGGCCTTCAAGCAATTGACGGCCTTGCAAGCCCAGCCCCTTCCTTATACTAAGTTGCAGGTAACTTTGGCTGCGACCTTTAGTGCTCCTTTCTTTTCAATTATGTTTAGTGGAAATATCTACGACGCACTTGGGGCAGGAGTAGCTACCTTATTTGGTTTTGCCTTTTCCCTCTATGTGGAGAAGTTTATCCGAATTCCCTTTGTGACGGCCTTTGCTGGAGCTTTTGTCTTTGGGATGATTGCCCAGTTTTGGGCTCGCTACACAGGTTTTCCTTCAACGGCAGATTTGATTATAGCTGGTGCGGTCATGCCTTTTGTACCAGGAATTGCCTTGACCAATGCGGTTCGCGATATTATGACCAACCACATAAACTCTGGTATGAGTAAGATGTTTGAATCCCTACTCATTACCCTTGCTTTAGGGGCGGGAACTTCTGTCGCCTTGGTATTGATGAATTAATATGACACTAACAACCTTTTTATTACAAGCAGTAGCAAGTCTTCTTGCAATTATCACTTTTTTAATCGTACTCAATGTTCAACGCTCTATGCTGTTACCTGGAGGGATTTTGGGCATGGCTGTCTGGCTAATTTATCTTTTGCTCAAGGAACCGACCAATGTTATTGTGGCTACTTTTATTGCAGCCATTATCGGTTCTTGTGTCAGCCAGATTTTAAGTATTCTTTATAAGACACCTGCTGTGGTCTTTATCTTGGCCATCTTAGCACCTCTGGTTCCGGGTTATCTTTCTTATCGAACAACAGCCTTTTTTGTGACGGGAGATTACAGTCACGCCATTGCTAGTGCAACCTTGGTTGTTATGTTGGCTTTGGTGATTTCCATTGGAATGGCTAGCGGAACAGTGATTCTCAGACTTTATTCTCACTTACAAAAACAGCATAATGGTTAGAATAATAAGCGACTTGATTTGGTGAATCAAGTCTTTTTTCTCTCTTTTACTGCTATTTGTGATAAAATAGTATAGAACGATTTTTTACAATGAATGATAAAACAGAGGTAAATATGACAATCGGTATTGATAAGATTGGTTTTGCGACCAGTCAATATGTCTTGAAATTACAAGACTTAGCAGAAGCGAGGGGAATTGACCCTGAAAAATTAAGTAAAGGACTCTTACTCAAGGAATTGAGTATTGCGCCTCTAACTGAGGATATCGTGACCTTGGCGGCCAGTGCTAGTGACTCTATTTTAACTGAGCAAGAGAGACAAGAAATTGACATGGTCATTGTGGCTACCGAGTCAGGAATTGACCAGAGTAAAGCTGCGGCCGTCTTTGTGCATGGTTTGCTGGGCATCCAGCCCTTTGCTCGTAGTTTCGAGATTAAAGAAGCCTGCTATGGAGCGACAGCAGCCCTTCATTATGCCAAATTGCATGTGGAAAATTCTCCAGAGTCCAAGGTCTTGGTCATTGCCAGTGATATTGCCAAATATGGTATTGAAACTCCAGGAGAACCAACTCAGGGTGCTGGCAGTGTGGCCATGTTGATTACACAGAATCCACGCATTATGGCCTTTAATAATGACAATGTAGCTCAGACCCGTGACATCATGGATTTCTGGCGTCCAAATTACTCAACAACTCCTTACGTAAATGGTGTCTATTCTACCCAACAATATTTGGATAGTTTGAAAACGACTTGGCTTGAATACAAAAAACGTTACCAGCTTACCTTAGATGATTTTGCAGCTGTTTGCTTCCACTTGCCTTACCCTAAATTAGCGCTAAAAGGCTTGAAAAAAATTATGGATAAGAGCCTGCCTCAAGAGAAAAAAGACCTCTTGCAAAACCATTTTGACCAGTCTATTCTTTACAGTCAAAAGGTAGGGAATATCTATACAGGTTCCCTCTTTCTTGGACTTTTGTCTCTCTTGGAAAATACAGATAGCCTGAAGGCTGGGGATAAAATTGCCCTTTATAGTTACGGAAGTGGTGCTGTGGCTGAGTTCTTTAGTGGTGAATTGGTTGAAGGTTATGAAGCTTATCTGGATAAAGACCGTTTGAATAAGCTCAACCAACGAACTGCCCTGTCTGTTGTAGACTATGAAAAGGTCTTCTTTGAGGAAGTAGACTTAGATGAAACAAACTCTGCCCAGTTTGCTGGCTATGAAAATCAAGATTTTGCCTTGGTTGAAATTGTTGACCACCAACGCCGTTATAGCAAGGTTGAAAAATAATGAAGATAAGTTGGAATGGATTTTCAAAAAAATCATACCAAGAGCGCCTCGAGCTGTTACAAGCTCAGGCGCTCCTTAGTCCTGAGAGACAAGAGAGTTTGGAGCAGGATGAACAGATGAGTGTGACTGTGGCAGATCAGCTGAGTGAGAATGTAGTGGGAACTTTTTCTCTACCTTATTCGCTGGTTCCAGAGGTTCTCGTTAACGGTCAGGAATACACAGTTCCCTATGTGACGGAAGAGCCCTCTGTGGTTGCTGCGGCCAGCTATGCCAGTAAAATCATCAAGCGGTCAGGTGGCTTTACTGCTCAAGTACATGAGCGCCAGATGATCGGTCAGGTAGCCCTTTATCAAGTTGCTAATCCTGAACAAGCTCAAGAGAAGATTACTAGTAAGAAAGAGGAACTCTTAGAACTTGCCAATCAAGCCTATCCTTCTATCGTTAAACGCGGGGGTGGGGCGAGTGATTTGCATGTCGAGCAGATAAAAGGCGAAACAGACTTTCTCATTGTGTATCTCCATGTCGATACCCAGGAAGCCATGGGTGCTAATATGCTCAACACCATGCTGGAGGCCTTGAAACCAGTCTTAGAAGAACTCAGTCAGGGACAAAGTCTTATGGGAATCCTGTCTAATTACGCGACTGATTCTCTGGTGACGGCAAGCTGTCGCATCGCCTTTCGCTACTTGAGCCGCCAAAAGGATCAAGGACGAGAAATTGCGGAGAAAATGGCTTTGGCTAGCCAATTGGCGCAAGCTGATCCTTATAGAGCAGCTACCCACAATAAAGGGATTTTTAATGGTATTGATGCCATTTTGATTGCCACTGGTAATGACTGGCGTGCTATTGAAGCAGGGGCTCATGTCTTTGCCAGTCGAGATGGACGCTATCAAGGTCTTAGTCAATGGAAGCTGGACCTTGAAAGAGAAGAATTGGTCGGTGAGATGACCCTGCCCATGCCTGTGGCGACCAAGGGTGGCTCTATTGGTCTCAACCCTCGTGTAGCTCTCAGTCATGAACTGCTGGGAAATCCATCTGCTAAAGAATTAGCCCAGATTATAGTGTCTATCGGTCTTGCCCAAAACTTTGCGGCTCTCAAAGCCTTGGTGAGCACAGGGATTCAGCAAGGGCACATGAAATTGCAGGCCAAATCCTTGGCTCTCCTAGCAGGTGCCTGTGAGTCTGAAGTCGTTTCCCTAGTCGAGCTCCTCATCGCAGATAAAACCTTTAACCTAGAGACAGCCCAGCGTTATCTTGAAAACTTAAGATCATAAAAAACTCAGACGAATTTGTCTGAGTTTTCTTGTACTTAAATACTTTTTCCTGGTAATAGTGTAACTGGTAAGAAGTAACCAGTTGTTGCGACTTCCTTGCCTTCAATCTTTTGCAAGAGAAGATCAACAGTGAGGCAGGCAATCTCTTCCAAAGGTTGCTTGATGGTCGCGAGTTGAGGATAGTAATTCTCGATAAAGTAAGTCCCATCATAACCGATGACCTTGAGTTCTTCTGGGACAGAAATGCCCAGCTCCTGAGCGATTTTAATGACCAGAATAGCGGTCAAGTCATCCGAAGTAAAAATGGCATCTGGTTTTTGTCGAGTTAAGATATTCTTGATTTCCATTTCTTTTCTGACAGGAGAAAAGTCACTGGAAACATTGATAATAGGTGCTTTCGGGAGAACAGAGGCAAAGCCAGCGTGGCGTAGCCCAGTTGGCGAATTGGAATTGTCATTCCCCGTAATCATGATGATAGACTGGGCACCTGTCTTAACCAAGGTCTGGGCAGCAAGAACCCCACCAGCATAGTTGTCAGAGGAGACGACAGGAATATCTGGTGACAGATTTCGGTCAAAGGAAATAATTGGTGCCGTCACGCGATTGTAGTCTTCGATTCCCAGGTTGTGACTACCAGAAATGATGCCGTCCACCTGATTGGCTTCTAACATTTCGATGTATTCGCGTTCCTTTTCAGAATCGTGCTCACTGTTGCAGATGATGGTCTTATAACCATTTTTGAAGAATTGGTGTTCCAATTTATCAATCAATTCTGCATAGAAAACATTGGAAATATTGGGGAAAATCAAGCCGATTAACTTAGCTGATTTTCCTTGTAGACTGCGAGCCAGGTTGTTGGGTTTATAGCCCAATTCTCGCATAGCTTCATTGACCTTTTGAATGGTTTTTTCAGATAGATAGCCTTTTTTATTGATAACCCGAGAAACGGTAGTAGGGCTGACGCCTGCAAGTTTGGCGACATCAGTTAGTTTTGCGACCATAATCTAATTCATAGTAAGTTCCAGTTGGGTTTCCAGATTTAATTAGGATCCCATTTTGGTCCGCATGTGGGAAGACACGACCAGAAAATACTTTTTCTCCTTTATTGATGAAAATTTCAAAGACAGAATTATCGATGAAGATTGTAGCAGTAGTAGCCTGATTCTCGATTGGGCAAGAACGAATAGTTC
Source organism: Streptococcus mitis (assembly GCF_946188375.1). Lineage (GTDB taxonomy): Bacteria > Bacillota > Bacilli > Lactobacillales > Streptococcaceae > Streptococcus > Streptococcus mitis_CX. The sequence continues at coordinate 50,419 of NZ_CAMHUS010000006.1, read as the reverse complement.
CAAATTCTTGGGCATACTGTTCACCAGCCTGGCTACGATCTACTGTCACTTGACCATTTACAAGGTCAAAGTTGATGGAAAGTCCCTTGCCTTCTTTGTCAGTCAGTAAGACAATCTCGCTCTGGCTATTAGCTTCCAAGTTGAGTTCAAGTTCGTAAGTGTTCTTGGTTTTGGAACGGTTTGAGAAAGGTTCTTCAGAAGCACGAAGGTCCTTGATAGCTGCGACTGGGTATTGGTAGAGTTTACCGTCTTTGATAGTCAGTTCTTTTACCAAAGAGAAGGTTCCTTGGTGGTCAAAACGGTCAGATGGATATGAAACATCTGGCAAACCAAGCCAGCTAACTGCTAGAGCACGCCCATCAGGAGCGTTGAAGGCTTGAGTTGCATAGGCTTCGAAACCATAGTCCATGTTTTGAAGTTGAGACACATCTACCATTTTGGCATTTTCAGGATCAAAGGAAGCCCCGATTTTATACATATTTGGATAGATATTGTCGTAATCTAGAACATCTTTATCCAATCCTTGTGGGCAGTAGAGAAGGACAGGTTGCTCCCCTACAAAGACCAGATTTGGGCATTCCATCATATAGGCAGTTCGGTCGTTAGCAAAGTCAAGGTCGCCAACAGCTTGCCAGTTTGTGTAGTCGTTGTCAATAGCTTTGTAGAGACGGACGAAGCCTTTTTTCTCCAAGTCCTGTCCACCGACGATGGCATAATATTGACCTTTAAAATTAAAAATCTGCGGATCGCGGAAGTGGTCGGTAGAGTCAGCTGGCTGGTCAATCAAGATTTTGTCAATCTTGGTAATCTTGCCATCCTTATCCATCAAAGCACCAATCTGGTAAGGGTGACGTATCCAGTTTTCATCACGAACATTTCCTGTATAAAATAAGAACAAGTTATCGCCAAACTGCATAGCAGAACCAGAGTAGGCACCGTGGCTATCTAATGGAGTATCAGGCAAAACTTTGACTCCAGTTTCTCTAAAGTGAACCAAATCATCACTTTTCAATTGCACCCAAGATTTTAAACCGTGGGCTGCACCAAAAGGAAAGTTTTGATAAAAAACAATCCACTTGCCATCAAAGTAGGAAAAGCCATTTGGATCGTTGAGAAGTCCTGTTTTTGGCTCAACATGGTAATGAGTATGCCAGGGAGATTGTGTCATATTTTCCGTAATTGTCTTGATTTCTTCTTGTGTCCAATCTTCGTAGCGTCTGTAACGACGCTCAGTTGTCCATTCCATTCATTCATTCCTCCAAAAATCTTATCACTTTTAATAGTAACCGTTTTCGGAAAAAAAAGCAAGCCTTTTATGTTAAAAAAGAGAAAAAACTGTCAAACGTTTATCACAAAATAAATGCAGGAAATCAATCAAATTTTCAGGAAAATATGAAAGATAATGAAACAAAACCCTTTTAAATAAGATTTTAAACTTATTTTTTAAGGAATGCCTGCTAAAACAGTCAAAATCAATCAATCTAAAGCAAGCTTACTAAGTGGATAGAATATTTTTTTCTGCAAAACGCTTGACATATTTCTAAAACATGATAAAATAATAGTCGTAAGGGCGGATAAAATCGCTTTCAAACAAGAACAAAATTTTATATAAGGAGATTTTTGCTATGGATTATAGTAAAGTTGCTGCCGAGGTCATTGAGGCTGTCGGTAAGGATAATCTTGTAGCTGCAGCCCACTGTGCAACTCGTCTTCGTTTGGTATTGAAAGACGAATCAAAAGTGAATCAAGCAGCTCTAGATAATAATGCGGATGTCAAGGGAACTTTTAGCACTAACGGACAATATCAAATTATCATTGGTCCTGGTGATGTTAACTTCGTGTATGCGGAAATCATCAAGAAAACTGGTTTGAAAGAAGTTTCGACAGATGATTTGAAAGAGATTGCTAATAAAGACAAAAAGTTCAATCCATTGATGGACTTGATTAAACTTTTGTCAGATATCTTTGTTCCTATTATCCCTGCCTTAGTTGCAGGTGGTCTCTTGATGGCTTTACGGAACTTCTTGACATCACCAGACTTATTTGGACCTCAATCAATTGAAGATATGTATCCTGCAATCAAAGGCTTCTCAGCTATGATTCAATTGATGTCTGCTGCTCCATTTATGTTCCTCCCTGTTTTGGTTGGTATTTCAGCAGCCAAGCGCTTTGGAGCAAACCAATTCCTTGGTGCGGCAATTGGTATGATTATGACCACTCCAGATTTGGGTGGTAAAGAAGCCTTCTGGGACATCTTAGGTTTCCATGTTACACAAACTAACTATGCTTATCAAGTTATTCCAGTCCTTGTTGCAATCTGGTTGTTAGCAAATTTGGAAAAATTCTTCCACAAGAAATTGCCATCTGCAGTTGACTTCACTTTCACACCGCTTTTATCAGTGATGCTTACAGGATTCCTTACATTTACAGTTATCGGTCCTGTTATGTTGGTTGTGTCTGATGCGATTACAAATGCGATTGTATGGTTGTACAACACAACAGGTGCCTTTGGTATGGGGCTATTTGGTGGAACTTACTCACTAATCGTTATGACAGGTCTTCACCAATCATTCCCAGCAATCGAAACACAATTGTTGTCTGCTTACAATAATAACGGTACTGGATTTGGAGACTATATCTTTGTTGTTGCTTCAATGGCAAACGTAGCACAAGGTGCGGCTACTCTTGCAATCTACTTCTTGACAAAAAATGCTAAAACAAAAGGATTGTCAAGTTCAGCTGCTGTTTCTGCCTTCCTTGGTATTACAGAACCTGCTCTCTTTGGGGTAAACTTGAAATACAAATTCCCATTCTTCTGCGCCCTTGCTGGTTCAGCAATTGGTGCCTTCGTAGCAGGTTTAACTCACGTTATTGCAGTTTCATTGGGAGCGGCTGGATTTATTGGATTCCTTTCTATTAAGGCTGGTTCAATCCCTATGTATATAGTTGCGGAAATTATGTCCTTTGTTGCCGCCTTTGCTTTCACTTATTTCTACGGGAAAACAAAAGCAGCTAGTGTCTTTGCTGATGAAGCAGCCACAGCAACCGCAGAAACAGTTACAGAACCTACAGTAGAAGCACCAGTAGTGGAAGAGACTGATACTCTTCAAAATGAAACACTTGTAACTCCTATCGTCGGTGATGTTGTCGCTCTTGCTGATGTTAATGACCCTGTTTTTTCAAGTGGAGCTATGGGACAAGGTATCGCTGTGAAACCAAGCCAAGGTGTGGTATATGCACCAGCTGATGCTGAAGTTTCAATTGCCTTTCCAACAGGACACGCTTTTGGTTTGAAAACAACTGAGGGTGCTGAAGTTTTGATCCACGTTGGTATTGACACTGTATCTATGGATGGTGAAGGTTTTGAAGCAAAAGTTGCTCAAGGTGATAAGGTTAAAGCTGGTGATGTTCTTGGAACATTTGACTCAAACAAAATCGCTGCAGCTGGACTTGATGATACAACAATGGTTATCGTTACAAATACAGCTGACTACGCTTCAGTAGCTCCAGTCGCAACAGGTTCAGTTGCGAAGGGGGATGCTGTGATCGAAGTGAAAATCTAATCAATCCTCTCTAATGTGAAAACGAACAAATGACATGTTTGTTCGTTTTTGCTTGAATGGTAAGATTTACAGAGGAAAATCTAAAAAATAGAGAAATTTAGACTTTCGAAATATGCTATAATAAAGAAAATAAAAACAAGAGGTTTATCATGACAAAATTATATGGAAGCTTGGAAGCGGGCGGTACAAAGTTTGTCTGTGCTGTCGGTGATGAAAACTTTAACGTTGTAGAAAAAACACAATTTCCAACAACAACTCCAATCGAAACAATCGATAAAACCATCGAGTTCTTCTCGAAATTCGATAACCTTGCTGGTCTTGCAGTTGGTTCATTTGGTCCGATTGATATTGATAAAAACTCAAAAACTTATGGCTTTATCACGACGACTCCAAAACCAAACTGGGCAAATGTGGACTTGCTTGGTGCCCTTCGTCGCGCCCTAAACGTGCCAATGTACTTCACTACAGACGTAAACAGCTCTGCTTATGGTGAAGTGGTTGCCCGTAACAATGCTGGTGGCCGTATCGAAAACTTGGTTTACTACACAATCGGTACAGGTATCGGTGCAGGTGTTATCCAACGTGGTGAGTTTATCGGAGGTGTGGGTCACCCTGAAATGGGTCACTATTATGTGGCTAGACACCCAATGGATATTGAAAAAGAATTCAACGGTGTTTGTCCTTTCCACAAGGGTTGTTTGGAAGGTTATGCAGCTGGTCCAAGTTTGGAAGCTCGTACAGGTGTTCGTGGGGAAAACATTGAACTCAACAACCCTGTTTGGGATGTTCAAGCCTACTATATCGCTCAAGCTGCGGTTAATGCGACAGTGACTTTCCGCCCAGACGTGATTGTCTTTGGTGGAGGGGTCATGGCTCAACAACACATGCTGGATCGTGTCCGTGAGAAATTTACATCTCTTCTTAATGGCTACCTACCAGTACCTGATGTGCGTGATTACATCGTGACGCCAGCAGTCGCAGGAAATGGTTCTGCTACTCTTGGAAACTTTGTCCTTGCAAAAGAAGTTTCAAAATAAAGCACAAAATCCGCTTGGGAAACCAAACGGATTTTGTGGTTGAAAACAATATTTTTGAGCCTTTCCTTAAGTGATTACGGACGGTAGCGACTTTCTTCGAAATTCCATACCTAAACTTTGAGCCTAATGTCTCAAAGTTTCCGAACACCTGAAACCATTAGATTTTAGGTGTTTCTATCACGGCGAAAAGGCTAGGTAAGTCCTCGCCTCACTATCGAAAAATAGGAATGATTTCCATACCAAAGTATATTTAGTATCAAGCTATAATCAATCTACGCTCTAAAAATCCGCTTGGGAAACCAAACGGATTTTTTACGTGTCAAAGCATTTGCCAGAAAAAGTCGATAATATAGGTCAGACCGTAGGTATAAACCACGAGGGTAAAGGGCTTAGTCAGAATGATGATGGTCATATAGCGCTTGAAGCTCATCTTGGTCAGGGCAGCTAGCATACAGAGAAAGTCAGCTGGACTAATGGGCCAAATCATCATAAAAATAAAGAAACGGTCAAAACGATTGCCCTTATCCAGCCAGCCGATATACTTGTCATAGGTGCGCTTGCTGACGACGGATTGGACAAAGGCAGCTCCATAGAGGCGCACTAGATAAAAGATAATGGCACAGCCAATGACAATGCCGATATAGTTGTAGATAGTCCCGATGATGTGGCCGTAGATAAAGACACCAGCCACCGAGGTCAAGGCTCCTGGAATGATAGGGACGACAGTTTGTAAAATCTGTAAAAAGATAAAGAGGGGTGGACCCCAGATACCTGCCTGCTGGATAAAAGCAGAGAGGGTTTCTTTAGACTGTAAAACCCCAGCCTGATAAGCCCAAATACAGAAAATCAAACTTCCAACTCCACCGACAATCGATGAGATATTGATAACTCGCTGCAGAAGGGGAGACACAGCTTTCATTTGTTTATCCTGTGACATGTAAACTCCTCATAGATAGTATAACTCTACTATACCATATTTTGGAGGAGAAAGGGGGAATGATTGCTTTTACAATGGGAAGAGTGATGGAATTTGAGGATAAACATGCTATAATAAAGGGAGCAGATAAGTAGCAAAGGAGAGAGTATGATGCAGGTAAAACCAGAACTGGAGATAGAAAAACAACTGATCAACCAACTGGTGACTGGGGAAAGTCAATGGACTTACAGAGATGACCTTAAAACAGAAGAGCAATTATGGGAAAACTTCTTTGAAAAGCTAGCCCAGAACAATGTGGCTCTATTGGCAGATCATCCCCTGACAGAACAGGAAAAACGCCAGATAAAGAATCAACTGAACTTTGTTAGCTACTATGATGCGGCCAAGTGGTTGGTCGGCGAAAATGGCATTGCCAAGGTTGAGGTTCAGAGAGAAGATGCTAGTTTGGGGACTATTCGTTTATCTGTCATTTGGCGAGACAATATCGCAGCTGGTAAGTCTAGTTATGAGGTTGTCAACCAAGTCGAGAGAGATAAGATAAATCCTCAGGATCAAGATCGCAGGCTAGATGTGACTCTCTTGATCAATGGCCTTCCTATGATTCAAATTGATCTTAAAAGTCCCCGAGTTGCTTTTTTAGATGCCTTTCATCAAATCAAGAAGTATGATAGAGAAGGAAAGTTCCGTGGCATCTACTCTAGCTTACAGATGTTTGTTGTGACCAATAAGGTAGATACTCGCTATATTGCTGCAGCTAGGGAAAATAAACTCAACAAGCAATTTCTAACCAAGTGGGTGGATAAGGACAACCAACCTATAACGAGCTTGACCAGTTTTGCCCACGAAGTCCTTTCCATCCCTCGTGCCCACCAGATGGTCATGCAGTATTCTGTCCTTGATGATAGTAAGAAGGCTCTCATCCTCCTGCGTCCCTACCAGATCCATGCTATTGAGGCTGTTCAGGAAGCCTCTCGCCAGCAAGCATCAGGCTATGTTTGGCATACGACAGGTTCAGGGAAGACTTTGACCTCCTATAAGGTAGCTCGGAATCTCCTCCAGATTCCTTCCATCCAAAAGACGATTTTTGTCGTTGACCGTAGGGACTTGGATCAACAGACCACTTCATCTTTTCTCTCCTATGCGACCAATGATGTCATTGATATTGATGAGACGGATAATACCCATGATTTGGTCAAGCGACTAGGAAGCAATGATAAGCGTGTGGTGGTAACGACCATCCAGAAAATTACCACCATGATGCGTAAGTTTGAACAAGGTCTTTACCAAAGAGATGCGGACAAAATCAAGGGTCTCCGAGTGGCCTTTGTCGTGGATGAATGCCACCGTGCCGTAACACCTCAAACACAAAAAGACATTAAGGCCTTTTTCCCACAGTCTCTCTGGTATGGTTTTACAGGCACACCTATCTTTAAGGAAAATAAACGCCAGCAAGTCGGCGATCTAGCCCAAACCACCCAGCAACAGTACGGTGACCGTCTCCATGAGTATACAGTCAAGGAAGCCATCCATGACGGAGCAGTTTTAGGCTTTAAGGTGGATTATCGCAATACCCTCATCACGGATAAATCCGAAAATGACATACCAGATATTGTCTATGAGAATGAGGAGCATATGCTGGAAGTCTTGGATGCCATTATCAATAAATCCCGTCAACAACTAGGCTTCCAAAAGGGAGTAGGTAAGACCTACAATGCCATCCTGACTGTCAAGTCAATCCCTCAAGCCCAAGCCTACTATGACCTCCTCAAACGAGTCAAGGCTGGGGAGACGAGAGTCAAGGTATCGGAGAGGGTCAAGCAGGTCCTTCCAGACTTTCCAAAGGCGACCATCACCTACTCTATTACGGAGAATGAAGAAGAGTCAAGAGCCAATCAAGACCACATGAAGCAAGTCTTAGAGGACTACAACCAAGAGTTTGATACCCACTTTACCATGGCGGATCTTCGTGGCTTTAATACGGATGTCAATAACCGTCTAGCTCGAAAGCAGGACAAATACCTCTATCGCAATGAGCAGTTGGACTTGGTTATCGTGGTCAATCGTCTTTTAACGGGATTTGATGCCCCTTGTCTATCAACTCTTTTTATCGACCGAAAACCCATGCAACCGCAGGACTTGATCCAAGCCTTTAGCCGAACAAATCGGATCTTTGACAACAGTAAGACCTATGGTCATATCATCACCTTCCAAAAGCCTCTAGCCTTTAAGGAAGCAGTGGATAATGCCCTCAAGCTCTACTCAAATGGTGGTGAAAACGAGGTTCTAGCCCCTAGTTGGGAAGAGGAAAAGAGAAACTTTTTGAGGAGTTGTAGTGATTTCCAAAATCTTGCTACTGATGACTATGTGAATGGTCTAGATTTTGAGCAAGTCTCTACGCCTGAGTTGAGGAAACTAGCTAAAACCTATCAAGCTCTTGATAAGTACCTAGCCTCTATCCGAGTGTATAAAGAGTATGATGAGGAAGAAGTTTACAGTCAGACGGGACTTGATGGAGAGAAGTTGGAAAGGTATCTGGGTCTTTATCGAAATGTCCTTGCAGAATTAAAAAGTCGAGTAGAGGATGATGACGATGGAGAGCCACTTGATATCCACTATGAACTGGAGTCTATCCAAGTGGACGAAATCAACTATGCCTATATCCTAACCTTGATCCAAAGCCTGATTGAACAAGGTCAAAGTCAAGAAAAGCACCTAAGCTCTCAAGATAAGGAAGCCGTGGATAACTATATTCAGAGTCTTGAGAAGACCAATCCAAATCTTGCCCAGATCATCACTGAACTGTGGAGAGAGGTACAAGAGCATCCAGAAAACTATCGTGGTCAGTCTATCGCAAATATCTTGGATCAGATGATAGAGGTTGTCATCCAGCAACATATCCAAGTCTTTAGCAAACGTTGGTATGTCGGAGAGGATGAACTCCGTTACTATGTCGAACACTACCGTAAGGGAGCTAAAAAACAACTAGGAGAAAGCCAGTTGACCAAGAGCCAGCGCTATCAGGACTATAAGCTAGAGGTGGCAGATGCCCTCAATCCTCTCCTCTATAAAAAACAAATCAAGGAAGCCTATACCCAGCTAGTAGAGGAAGTCATTGAGCCGTTGAGGGTTGGGAGATAGTCCTTCTAGACTTAGAATAGGCCTACTTCCTAAAGTTTACATGTATTCTAAGCCTCGAATGATTGCAATTACATAAATTTACAAGTATTCTACGTTTCGAATTGCTTATCTACAAAAGTTTTGAGGTCTTCTAGATTTCGAATAGTCATCTTTCCTAAAGTTTAAATGTATTCTAAAGCTAGAAAAGTTAAAATCTAAAAATAGTAAGAGTCTCTATCTGATGGACGGAGTTTATTTCCAGTCAGATAGGGATTTTTTAATTTGGAAAAGTCTGATTTGTCCTGAAAAGTACCTTTTAGATGGAAATAATGACAGTTGAGAAGATGAAGGGCAAAATGTTTTGGGAAACTGTTAGAATGGATGTATCAACTTAAAGGAGAAAAATTAATGAAGAAAGTTAGAGATGATGAGGAGAGTCTACTATGGTCACTTCCTGTATTTGGCATTGTATTGTTAGTCTGTATTTTGTTTCAAGTCTTTGAAGTAAAGGATAATTCGATGTTAATAGAACACAGGGGAGGGAGTGTTGTAAAATCTGTTCCAAGAGAACCTCATCTTGCAGATCTACTCTCCTCTTGGTTTGATAGAGAAGATAATAAATGATTCGTTAAATAGAAAGGATATCATCATGACAAAAACATACGCTATTCGCCCGCTTAGTTACAGCAATTTTACCAACCGTGAGTTTGAAAGCTTGATGATGGATTCTCATCAAAGTTTGGCCACTTTTTCTAAGGCAAACAAGGATGAAGCTATGTATTCCAAACATTTGGAACCCTTCAAGACCAAGCTGGATGATTTTCAAGCTCAACTTGCAGCGGTGGAGACGAAAGAGTCTAGCAATCTAACAGAAGTCGATCGCAATCGAGATAGTGCCTTGGTCGGTCTCTTTACCCTTCATAGAGGATTTGCTAAGATTAAGGATGCCAAGCTCAAAGAAGCTCATGAGACTCTGAAACCAGTCTTTGCCAAGTATAAGGACATCACTAAGCACAGCAATGATGTGGAAACGGCAGAAATCAAGAGCCTCCTCAAAACGCTTAGTGAAACACCCTATCATGAGGCAGTTACCAGTCTAGGACTGACCCCTATGCTGACGGCTGTGGTCAATGCTCAAGAGGAATATGACCAAGTAGAGAGTAAGGCGCGTGCTTCTAAGTCTGCCAAGGAAGTTGGCAAGACCAGACAACTCCGTACTGAACTTTCGACTAGCTACGACCTCTTTATGCGCTATACCGCAGCCAGTGCAGAAGCCTATCCTGAAAAGGAACACTTGACTCAACTCCTCAAGGAACTCAATAGCATCCGAGATAGCAAGCGCCGTCTTATCACGAGTAGCAAGAAAGATAAAAAGACCAAACCAGCAGAACCAGCCCAAGCAGCAGGATAAAGACAGCCCCTTAGAAGCGGATTTCTAAGGGGGATTTTTGTGGTTTCGTGGTATAATTTTAGTATAGTTTAACAAGAGTATCTCATAGAAAAATGTCAAAATTATGATTTATCAGTTATTTAAAATGAGAATAACTTTTTTTCAGTATGATGCAATTTATGGAAAATAAACTGGTATATTGAAAAGATACTCGGTATAATAAACTTTACAATGGTATAGGGAAGTTCAAATGAAACAAATAAAAATAAGATTTAAGGAATTTATTAATGATTGGTCATATACAAGATTAAAAGAAGTCAAAGATGTTCGAGATGGGACTCACTCATCTCCAAAATATATTGACAATGGCTATCCTTTAGTAACTTCAAAAAATTTATCAGATTCTGGACTAGATCTAAATGATGTATCATTAATTTCTGAGTCAGATTATAATGAGATTAATAAACGTTCAAAAGTAGAAGTAGGAGATATTCTACTTGGACTTATTGGTACAATAGGAAAGCCAGTTTTAGTTGAAACAGATGGATTTGCTATAAAAAATGTAGGATTGATAAAAAATGGTGGACAGATACAAAATCAATTTTTATTGCAATATCTAAAAACGAATTTATTCAATAAATATATTCAAATTGAAATGGCAGGGAATACTCAAAAATTTTTGGGGTTAGAAACGCTTCGTAATACTAAAATTCCAGTTCCTAGTCCAGCCGAACAAACCGCCATAGGCTCTCTTTTCCGCATCCTTGACGTCCTTCTGTCTAGCTACATGGATAATCTCACCAACTACCAATTTCTCAAGGCGACCATGCTCTCCAAGATGTTTCCCAAAGTTGGACAGACAGTCCCTGAGATACGTTTGGAAGGATTTAAAGGTGAGTGGGAAAAATCTAAATTAAAAGATATCGCTCATCGTGTTCAGGGTAATGATGGAAGAATGGATTTGCCAACTTTAACAATTTCTGCCTCAGGCGGTTGGATGAATCAAATTGATCGATTTTCTGCTAATATTGCTGGAAAAGAACAAAAGAATTATACTCTGTTAAAAAAAGGAGAACTATCATATAACCATGGTAATTCAAAATTAGCAAAATATGGAGTTGTTTTTGAATTACAGGATTATGAAGAAGCACTTGTTCCAAAGGTTTATCATAGTTTTAGAGTTAATCAATTAGCCGATGCAAAGTTTATTGAAATTATGTTTTCAACAAAAATTCCAGATCGGGAATTAGGGAAACTCATTTCATCGGGGGCTAGAATGGATGGATTGTTAAATATTAGTTTTGATGATTTTATGAATATTGCAATTATTATTCCAACTATTAAAGAACAACAAGCCATAGGCTCCTATTTCTCAAACCTTGATAACCTCATCAACTCTCATCAAGAAAAAATTACTCAGCTTGAGACTCTAAAAAAGAAACTCTTGCAGGATATGTTTATTTAAGGAGGAATTATGTATAGTTCTAAAACAGATTTGATTGAAAAGTTAGAATTTGAAAAGGAAAGGTTTCAGGATAACTTGAGTCAGATAGCTGATTATGAAAAAGATTTATATAGCCGAGTAGATAATTATCTATCTGAACTTATTTCTTTTATAAATGACGAGCTAAATGAAGAAGTTTTGTCTAATGATGTAACTGTAAGGTACAAAACATTACGTGATAATTTGTTAGACAGCATCTACAAATGTTTTGGTGGTGATATTTATTCGTATGATTCTATATTTCCTCAAATTATATATAATTTCAAAGTAATTAAACTTTTCTCTTTCATTGCTAAGATAGATTCTACGACTGTTATTATAGGGGCTAATGGAGCAGGGAAAACTAGTCTTATTAATGAATTACGGAAGAACAGTATAGATGAGATGTATGTCTTACCTGCTCAAAAACTATTGTATTTTGTGTCTAATACCCACAATCGTAATGGAATTACTAAAGAAAAATATATTCAAGATTTGAAAGAGGTGAATATTAAATATGACACGATTGAAATACAGACTCACCAGATTGAAGATGATTTTTCGGGCACTTTTACTAAATTGATAACACTGTGGGTAAAAGATTTTGCAAAAGTAATGACTGATAATGCTAGGGGAGTAGGAGAGGTGTCCGTTGCTTTATTGGACAGAGTGGAGCAAATATGGAATCAAATTTTCCCAGAAATAACATTTTATCCTGAATCTGATGATAGAGTTTTAGAAGTTGTAAGAAATGGAGATAAATATAGTATAAATGGCCTTAGCGATGGGGAACGCTGTGTATTATTTTATATTGGTAACGTTCTTCTTGCTCCAGAAAATAGCTATATTGTGGTTGATGAACCAGAAACATTTCTAAATGGCGCAGTCTATAATGAATTATGGGATTTGCTAATATCAGAACGTCCTGACTGTCAATTCATTTTTGCTTCACATAACATGGACTTTGTTCAATCAAGAACTAATGCAACCTATATATGGTGTAATAAATTTGAAGCACCTTATGACTTCGATTATGAACAATTGGAAGAATCTCAAGAATTTCCTTTATCCATATTAGCAGAAGTTTCTGGTACAAGGAAACCAATACTATTTTGTGAGGGAACTAAAACTAGTATAGACTATCAGATTTATTCTAAACTATTCAGTGAATTTTGTTTTGTAAAACCAGTTCAAGGACATAAACAGGTCATCCATCATACAAAAGCCTATAATGATTTACAACTTTTACATGGTAATACGGCATACGGTATTATAGACAATGACTGGATGAATGAAAGTAGTATTCAAGAGCAAAAAGAACAGAATATTTTTGTTCTTCCATTTAACGAAGTAGAGATGATGCTTGTTGATGAAGCAGTTGTGAAGTCATGCTTACCATTTGACGATGATAAAGAAAAACAACGAAAATTTGAAAATTTTCAACGAAGTATCATTGAATCTTGTGAAGAAAAGAAAGATAAAATAATAAGTATTGCCTTGAAAAAAAGACTTGATGAATTTATGGAAGGTAACTGTATTCAAAATAATAAACCTAGTAAAGAGGATGTTGAAGAATTTTTTAAAAGTTTAGTAGATGAATTTAATGTATCTTCAACGGTTGATAATATAACTTCTATCGTTGAAGCAAGTTTAGATACATCTGATTTTTCAAGGATACTAAAGATTTGTAACTTAAAAAATGAAATAATTAATCATAGAGGAAACACGAAAATAGTTCCAAACTTTAAAGATAAAGCTTTAAAACGTATTGCATTGGATAATGATTTGCAGAAAAAATTACGGCATAAATATTTTGAAGAATTGGAAGCAAAACTATTGAACCATTAAATTAATTTTTGATATTTTGAATTAAGTAAAAAGAAAGAAACATTATGGAAACAACACAAACTTCCCAGTCGCTCTACCAAGCCCTGTGGAACTCAGCGGATGTTCTCCGCTCTAAGATGGATGCCAATGACTACAAGTCCTATCTTTTGGGTATGGTCTTTTATAAGTATCTGTCAGACAAGATGCTCTTTTTCGTGGCGGAGACTATGGAGGAGGGGAGTGAGAGTCTAGAGGCTGCCCTTGAGGTCTATCGTAACTACTATGAGGATGCGGACACCCACGAGGATCTTCTTGCAGTTATGAAGGACGAACTCAACTATAGTATCAAGCCTGAGTTGACCTTTACGGCTCTTGTAGCACGTGTCAATGAGGGAACTTTCCAGCTGGAAGATTTGGCTCAGGGTTTTCGTGATATCGAGCAGAGTGATGAACTCTATGAAAACCTCTTTGAAGATATTGACCTCTATTCCAAAAAGCTAGGGGCAACTCCGCAAAAGCAAAACCAAACGGTGGCGGCAGTCATGAAGGAGTTGGCTGTGCTAGATGTGGCTGGTCATGCTGGTGATATGTTGGGGGACGCTTATGAGTATCTGATTGGTCAGTTTGCGACTGATTCGGGTAAGAAAGCTGGTGAGTTCTATACACCTCAGCCTGTTGCCAAGCTCATGACTCAGATTGCCTTTTTGGGTCGTGAGGACCAGCTAGGCTTTACCCTCTATGATGCGACTATGGGGTCTGGCTCTCTCTTGCTCAATGCTAAGAAATACTCTCATAAACCGCAGACAGTGGTCTACTTTGGTCAGGAACTCAATACTTCGACCTATAACTTGGCTCGGATGAACATGATTCTACACGGTGTTCCTGTTGAGAATCAATTTCTCCACAATGCCGATACACTGGATGAAGACTGGCCGACTCAAGAACCGACTAACTTTGATGGTGTTCTCATGAACCCTCCTTACTCTGCTAAGTGGTCAGCAAGTTCTGGCTTTATGGCGGATCCTCGTTTCTCTCCTTTTGGGAAACTGGCGCCCCAGTCCAAGGCTGATTTTGCTTTTCTTCTGCATGGATATTACCACCTCAAGCAGGATCATGGAGTTATGGCTATCGTCCTTCCCCACGGTGTTCTTTTCCGTGGAAATGCGGAAGGGACCATTCGTAAGGCCTTGTTAGAAGAAGGTGCCATTGATACAGTTATCGGTCTTCCAGCCAATATCTTCTTTAACACCAGCATTCCGACCACAGTCATCATTCTCAAAAAGAACCGTACCAGCCGTGATGTTTACTTTATCGATGCCTCTAAGGAGTTTGATAAGGGGAAAAACCAGAATATCATGACAGATGCTCATATCGAGAAGATTTTAGAGGCCTACAAGTCTCGTGAGGAGATTGACAAGTTTGCCCATCTCGCAAGCTATGAAGAAATCGTCGAAAATGACTATAACCTCAATATCCCTCGCTATGTAGATACCTTTGAGGAAGAAGAAGTCGAACCACTGACAGATATCGTCAGCAAGATTAACATGACAAATGAAGCAATCCAAAACCAAACAGCTTCCCTACTCGAAATGCTCGGTCAACTCCACGGAACCACACCAGAAGCTGATGACGAGCTTAAAAAGTTTTTGAAAGAGTTTGAAGGGTGATGAGAGTAATTGATTCGCTCATATTCCGCTCGTTTTTAAGATACAACTTTGTTTCCATATTTTCGGGGAGCTAGTAGAAAGTAAGGAGAAATATGGGAAATAACAACCAACGTGCCCTTTGCCAACAACTCTGGGCGAGAAACAAATACCTCGTTTTGAGCCATTCCAGCAATTTTTACAATGAGATTCGCCAATACTTGAAGAATGAAGAGGTGGAGGTGAGTCAGGTTCAAGAGATGATTGACCGCGCCTGCCAGATTCCAGAACACAGGGGTCAGGTTTGCAATGCCTTTCAGCATATTTGGGGCTATTTTAAAAAGAAAGCGACAGATGCTGAGCGCAAGGACTATATGCTCTTGCTGGATCGCTACCGATTTGGTCAGGCTTCCAAGGAAGATGTGATTTCTAAAACCCGAGATTTGCTTGATCGCTATCCAAATACCTACTTGCAACATTCGACTTTACTGAAAGGAGATTGTCATGAGACTTTGGCATGAGGATTTGATTTCACAACTTCCCCGTCCTCAACTCTTGGGACAGCATCGAGAGTGCTGTGCCCTCCGTGGCAATGGCTGGAGCAGAAAGCATGCGACGGTTGACTATGTCTTTACCCACTCGCCCTATCGTCTCTATGACTATCATCGCTTAATCATGGAGGAGATGGCTAATCGAGGCTACAAGGTTAGTCCAGAGTGGCTGAACAAGAACTACCGAGGTAAGACCTGCCCTCCTTATCAAGACTTAGCAGAGGAAAAGCTGAAAAGTCCTATATACAGCGAACATGATGCTGCCTACTATAAGGAGTGTCTGGACAATCTCCGAGAGAAGGGGATCAACCTATAGTCTTTTCTAATAGCAAGCCATAGTCACTGATGAAAATCGTCAATAGCTCGTTTGAGCATTCCAACTAAAATACAGCCACCAAACAAGCAATACAAAGGATTTGAGACACAGATCTCAAGTCTTTTTCTTTTGTTTAAAACAGTGATATAGTTTCAAACTATATCAAAGCCTAATTATTTACAATTATACAGACAGTTTCTTTTCTGTTAAGATAGTTTCAACAACAAATTTTGGAGGACACATCATGTCAACTACGATCATCGGTTTCCCTCGTTTGGGCGAATTCCGCGAATTAAAATTTACAACTGAAAAATACTTTAGAAAAGAAATCTCAGAAGAAGAACTCCTTGCCGCAGCAAAAGAATTGCGTGCTAAACACTGGAACATTGTCAAAGAAAAAGGCATCACTGAAATCCCATCAAATGACTTTTCTCACTATGACAACTTCCTAGATGCAGCTTTCCTCTTCAACGTGGTACCTGCTTCCGTTCAAAACTTGGAATTGTCTGATCTTGAACGCTACTTTGCTTTGGGACGTGGTTACCAAGGAGAAAAAGGGGACGTGCGTGCCCTTCCGATGAAGAAATGGTTTAACACCAACTACCACTACATCGTTCCTAAATTTGAAAAAGACACTCAAGTAAAATTGGCTGGTCACAAGATTTTTGATGAGTTCCAAGAAGCAAAAGAACTTGGTCTCAACACTCGTCCAGTCCTTGTAGGTCCGTTCACTTTCCTTCAATTGTCAGATTTTGAAGACGGTGTGAAAGCAGAAGACTTCGTAGATAGCTTAGTAGCTGCTTACCAAGAGGTCTTTGCTAAATTGGCTGAGCTTGGTGCGACTCGTATCCAATTGGACGAAGCAGCTCTTGTCAAAGATTTGACAGCTGAAGAAAAAGCCCTCTTCTTGAACCTCTACAACAAGCTTTTGGCTGACAAGAAAGGTCTTGAAGTCTTGCTTCAAACTTACTTCGGTGACGTTCGTGACGTCTACGCTGACCTTGTGAACTTGCCAGTAGATGCCATTGGTTTGGACTTCGTTGAAGGTAAGAAAACTCTTGAACTCGTTAAAGGTGGCTTCCCAGCTGACAAGACTCTCTATGCAGGTATTGTCAATGGTAAGAACATCTGGCGTAACAACTATGAAAAGAGCTTGGCGATTCTTGAACAAATCCCAGCTGAAAACATCGTTTTGACTAGCTCATGCTCACTTCTTCATGTGCCATTTACAACAGCTAACGAAGAATTTGAACCAGCTATCTTGAACCACTTTGCTTTTGCAGTTGAAAAATTGGATGAGATTCGTGATTTGGATGCTATCCGCAATGGTCAAGGTGCAGAAGCTCTTGCAGCTAACAAAGAACTCTTTGCGACTGAGCGTGTGGGTGAAAATGCAGAACTTCGTGCGCGCATCGCTGGATTGACAGACGCTGACTACACTCGTTTGCCAGCCTTTGCAGAACGTGAAGCTATCCAAGAAGAAGCTTTCAAACTTCCAGCTCTTCCAACAACAACTATCGGTTCATTCCCTCAAACTAAAGAAGTTCGTGCTAAACGTTTGGCTTACCGTAAAGGTGAATTGTCTCAAGAAGAGTACGATGCTTTCCTTGCTGAAACGATTGATGAATGGATCAAATGGCAAGAAGATATCGACTTTGATGTCCTTGTTCACGGTGAATTTGAGCGTAATGACATGGTTGAGTACTTCGGTCAAAACTTGTCAGGTTACCTCTTCTCTAAAAATGGTTGGGTACAATCATACGGTATGCGTGGGGTGAAACCACCAATCATCTGGGGTGATGTCACTCGTCTTAACCCTATCACTGTTAAATGGTCTAGCTATGCACAAAGCCGTACAAACAAACCTGTTAAAGGTATGTTGACTGGACCTGTTACCATCCTCAACTGGTCATTCCCACGTGAAGACATCTCTATCAAGGATTCTACTCTTCAAATCGCCCTTGCTATCAAGGATGAAGTGCTTGACCTTGAAGCTGCTGGTGTGAAAATCATCCAAATCGATGAGGCTGCTCTTCGTGAAAAATTGCCACTCCGTCGTAGCGACTGGTACGAAGACTACCTTGACTGGGCAATTCCTGCCTTCCGCTTGGTACATTCAACAGTAGCGCCAGATACACAAATCCACACTCACATGTGTTACTCAGAATTTACAGATATCATCCCAGCTATTGACAACATGGATGCAGATGTTATTTCCTTTGAAGCTAGCCGTTCAAACCTTGAAATCTTGGACGAACTCAAAGCGAAAAACTTCCAAACAGAAGTGGGACCTGGGGTTTACGATATCCACTCACCTCGTGTGCCAAATGAAGGCGAAATCGACAATACAATCGAAGCCATCCTTGCTAAAGTGCCAAGCAAGAAAGTTTGGATCAACCCTGACTGTGGTTTGAAAACACGTGGTATTCCAGAAACAAAAGAAAGCTTGATTCGCCTTGTTGAAGCAGCTAAAGCTGCGCGTGAGAAATTGTAAGATAGGATTTCTCAAGAAGCGCTGTTTGGTAAATCTGCCTGTTTCACTTGGATTCTAGGAATCCAGCTAACGAAAAAAATCAACTAGAAAAGGATAATGACTATGTCACGCCAAACACCGTCACTCTCATTTGAAGTGTTCCCTCCAAACCCAGCAGTGGGTAATGATAACATTATTTCTGCTCTTCAAGATATGCAGGAGTTGGCCCCTCACTTTATCAGTGTAACTGCCAGCAATAATAAATTTAATATCAAGGAAACAACGGTTCGTTTGGCTGACTTTATCCAAAATGACTTGGCGATTCCGACCATTGCCCACTTGCCAGCTATCTATTTGACTAAGGACAAGGTTGCTGAAACCATTGCTGACTTGGACAAGGTTGGAGTGCAGAAAATCTTGGCTCTTCGTGGGGATATTATTCCTGATGTGGAACCACAAAAGGATTTCCGCTACGCAACTGACTTAATCGAGTTCATCAAGGAACAAGCCCCTCACTTTGATATTGTTGGTGCTTGTTATCCAGAAGGTCATCCAGATTCACCAAATCAGATTTCAGATATTCAAAATCTTAAGAAGAAAGTAGATGCAGGCTGTTCGAGCCTTGTAACCCAGCTTTTCTTTGACAATGAGCGCTTCTATGATTTCCAAGACAAATGTACTTTGGCTGGGATTGATATTCCCATTCATGCAGGGATTATGCCAATTCTGAATCGAAATCAGGCTCTCCGTCTCTTGAAGACTTGTGAGAATATCCATCTTCCACGCAAATTTAAAGCCATCTTAGACAAGTATGAGCATGACCCTGAGTCGCTCAGAGCAGCAGGACTTGCCTATGCCGTGGACCAAATCGTGGACTTGGTAACTCAGGATGTTGCCGGTGTGCATCTCTACACCATGAACAATGCTGAAACAGCAAAATACATTCATCAAGCAACCCATGCCTTGTTTAATCATCAGTCTCTAGGATAATAAAAAGCAAACCATTCTTCTCAGCTGAGGGGAATGGTTCCTTTTTAATGGTAAAGACCGCACTTTTTAAGAAAAATATGATAAAATAGACTCTGTACGTACTTGATACAAAGATGAGGGTATTAAATAATACAATGCATTTAAACTGAAACTCTTAGATGTTTTAGCATCAAACCTTTCTAATGATTTGTATCTTGAAAACTGAACCCGGCCGAAAAGCTGTGTAAAAAAGATAAACTGTCTTGTCTTCATCGAAGACTTCGTCAGTTTCCTATTTTTACTTTGCTTTTGACGTCCTTGGTATCTTGATCTTTGTAGGCAAGGCGTATAATTTCATCAATCCAAAGGGGATTAAAATGACAAAACAAGTTTTTCAAACGACTTTTGCGGGTCGTGAGTTAATTGTAGAGACTGGTCAGGTTGCTAAGCAAGCAAATGGCTCTGTTGTCGTGCGTTACGGTGAGTCAACTGTCTTGACTGCGGCCGTTATGTCTAAGAAGATGGCAACTGGAGATTTCTTCCCACTTCAAGTCAACTACGAAGAAAAAATGTATGCAGCTGGGAAGTTTCCTGGTGGCTTTATGAAACGTGAAGGACGTCCTTCAACGGATGCGACTTTGACAGCGCGTTTGATTGACCGTCCAATCCGACCAATGTTTGCGGAAGGTTTCCGTAATGAAGTACAAGTCATCAACACCGTGCTTTCTTATGATGAAAATGCTTCTGCACCAATGGCAGCTATGTTTGGTTCATCTTTAGCGCTTTCTATCTCAGACATTCCATTTGACGGACCAATCGCTGGGGTGCAAGTGGGCTATGTGGATGGTCAAATCATCATCAACCCTACGCAAGAACAAGTAGAGCAATCTCTCCTTGAGTTGACAGTAGCTGGTACCAAGTACGCCATTAACATGGTAGAGTCAGGTGCTAAAGAATTGTCAGAAGAAATCATGCTGGAAGCTCTCCTTAAAGGGCATGAAGCAGTCGAAGAATTGATTGCCTTCCAAGAAGAAATCGTTGCAGCTGTTGGTAAGGAAAAAGCAGAAGTAGAATTGCTTCATGTGGATGCTGACTTGCAAGCTGAAATTATCGCAGCCTACAACAGCGACCTCCAAAAGGCAGTTCAAGTAGAAGAAAAATTGGCTCGTGAAGCTGCAACTCAAGCAGTTAAGGACCAAGTTATTTCCGTTTACGAAGAAAAATATGCGGACCATGAAGAATTTGACCGTATCATGCGAGATGTGGCTGAAATCTTGGAACAAATGGAACACGCTGAAGTGCGCCGTTTGATCACAGAAGATAAGGTACGTCCTGACGGTCGTAAGGTTGATGAAATCCGTCCTTTGGATGCGGTTGTTGACTTCCTTCCTCGTGTGCACGGCTCTGGTCTCTTCACTCGTGGACAAACTCAGGCCCTTTCAGTCTTGACTTTGGCCCCAATGGGAGAAACTCAAATCATCGATGGTTTGGATCCAGAGTACAAGAAACGCTTTATGCACCATTATAACTTCCCACAATACTCTGTAGGGGAAACTGGTCGTTACGGTGCGCCAGGTCGTCGTGAAATCGGTCACGGTGCTCTCGGTGAGCGTGCCCTTGCTCAAGTCTTGCCAAGCTTGGAGGAATTTCCATACGCTATCCGTTTGGTAGCAGAAGTCTTGGAATCAAATGGTTCTTCATCTCAAGCTTCTATCTGTGCGGGAACGCTTGCCCTTATGGCTGGTGGTGTGCCAATCAAGGCGCCAGTAGCTGGTATTGCCATGGGACTTATCTCAGATGGAAACAACTATACGGTCTTGACAGATATCCAAGGTTTGGAAGACCACTTTGGAGACATGGACTTCAAGGTTGCAGGAACTCGTGACGGGATTACAGCCCTACAAATGGATATCAAGATTCAAGGGATTACTGCAGAAATCTTGACTGAGGCTCTTGCCCAAGCCAAGAAAGCCCGTTTTGAAATCCTTGATGTGATTGAAGCAACCATTCCAGAAGTTCGTCCAGAATTGGCTCCAACTGCTCCAAAAATTGATACGATCAAGATTGATGTGGATAAAATCAAGATTGTCATCGGTAAGGGTGGAGAAACCATCGACAAGATTATCGCCGAAACAGGTGTTAAGATTGATATCGATGAAGAAGGAAATGTGTCTATCTACTCTAGCGACCAAGATGCTATTAACCGTGCTAAAGAAATTATTGCTGGTTTGGTCCGTGAAGCTAAGGTGGACGAAGTTTACCGTGCTAAAGTCGTTCGTATCGAGAAATTTGGTGCCTTTGTCAACCTCTTTGATAAGACAGATGCCCTTGTTCATATCTCGGAGATGGCTTGGACACGTACCAATAATGTCGAAGACTTAGTAGCAATCGGGGATGAAGTTGATGTTAAGGTTATCAAGATTGATGAAAAAGGACGTGTGGATGCTTCTATGAAAGCTCTTCTTCCTCGTCCTCCAAAACTTGAACGTGATGAAAAAGGCGAAAAGTCTGAGAGACCTCACCGCCCACGTCATCATAAGGATCACAAACCTAAGAAAGAATTTACAGAAACACCAAAAGATTCAGAATAAGAAAAGGAGAAATGTATGGGATGGTGGCGCGAAACCATTGATATCGTAAAAGAAAATGATCCAGCGGCCCGCACCACTTTGGAGGTTTTGCTGACTTATCCAGGTGTCAAGGCCTTGGCGGCCCACCGTCTCTCGCATTTTCTCTGGAAGCATGGCTTTAAACTCTTGGCGCGTATGCACAGCCAGTTTTGGCGCTTTTGGACTCAAATTGAGATTCATCCAGGTGCCCAGATTGATTCAGGTGTCTTTATCGACCATGGCTCTGGTTTGGTGATTGGGGAGACAGCTATTGTTGAAAAAGGTGTTCTCCTTTATCACGGAGTGACTCTTGGGGGAACAGGGAAAGACTGTGGCAAACGCCATCCAACCGTGCGAAAGGGAGCTTTAATATCCGCTCATGCTCAAGTCATTGGACCTGTGGAAATCGGTGAAAATGCCAAGGTCGGTGCTGCAGCAGTTGTCGTAGCAGATGTACCTAGTGATGTGACGGTTGTCGGTATTCCTGCTAAGATTGTCCGAGTCCATGGACAGAAGGATGAACCGACGATCCACGAAGTCGAAGAAAAACGAGAGTACTACGTCAATAAACTCGAGCAGGCTAAAGAAGCCAGTCACAGATCGTCTGGGTTGTAGAGGATACCTATATGATTCAAGCAAGAAACAAGTTAAGCCAAGAGGAGCTATCTGAGGCGAAAAAAATAATTAACTGTTGCCAAAACTATGACAGTACCTATCGTGATCCCTATCTCTCTAACATGCTTAATTTTGACCCAAACATGCCCGCCTTTTTCCTTTATTATGAAAAAGGCGAACTTGTTGGTTTATTAACTGTCTATGCAGATGACCAAGATGTGGAAGTGACGATACTGGTTCATCCAGATCATCGCCGTCAGGGAATTGCGCGGGCTTTGTATAGAAGTTTTGAGAAAGAAACGGCATCTTATCCAATTGAGTCTGTAACTTTTCAGACAGAGCGTGTTTTTCTAGACCGCCATCCTGATTTTGTTAGCAACTGGGGATTGGTCGAGGATGAAGAGACAGAAACTTGGTTAGGTAAGGATAGAAAACCTTATCCGTTAGCAAATGTTTCCAATCTTGAAGTTTTGTTAGCAGATAGTTCGTATCAAAATCAAATTAGTCAGTTAAAATTTCAGGCATTTTCAAAGGAACATGAATCTAGAGAAGTTGCGGATAGATATGTCGCTGAAGCTCTGAAAGATCCAGAAAGCCGCCTATATATTTTGTTAAAAAACGGTGAGGTCATTGGAACTTGCACGGTAGATTTATCGACTAATACGAATTACTTCTACGGTTTAGCAATATCGGAACCTGAACGTGGGAAAGGCTATGGAAGCTACTTAGCAAAATCCCTCGTTAACCAATTGATTGAGCAAAATGACAAGGAATTTCAGATTGCAGTGGAAGATAGCAATGTAGGTGCCAAGCGCTTGTATGAAAAAATTGGCTTTATCAAACAGACTCAGGTGGTTTATCTGAATGAGAAAGGAGCAAGGGATTCCGAAGTGTAGAGAGATTCGGACTGAAATTCAATTGAACTCTTAGTGATGAAACTAATTGTTCTTGGATTTTGGATTTCCTGACTATGATTTATGATTAAAATCTACGACACCATGTCTCGTGTTTTGCGAGAATTTGTCCCGATTGAGGACGGCAAGGTCAAGATGTATGTTTGTGGGCCAACGGTGTACAACTATATTCACGTGGGGAATGCCCGTTCAACGGTGGCTTTTGATACCATTCGTCGCTATTTTGAGTATCGTGGTTATGAGGTTGCCTATATTTCCAATTTTACGGATGTGGATGATAAGATTATCAACCGTGCCAAGGAAGAAGGTATCACGCCTCAGGAGGTTGCGGACAAGTACATCGCTGCCTTTCGTGAGGATGTGACGGCCTTGGGCGTCAAACCTGCGACTCGCCATCCGCGTGTAGTGGAGTTTATGGCTGACATCATCCGCTTTGTGGAAGACTTGATTGGAAAAGGCTTTGCCTACGAGAGTCAAGGAGATGTCTATTTCCGTGTGGAAAAATCCCACAACTATGCTAAGTTAGCCAATAAAACCTTGGAAGACTTGGAGCTAGGTGCTTCAGGTCGTACCGATGAAGAAACGGCTCGTAAGGAAAATCCTGTAGACTTTGCCCTCTGGAAATCTGCCAAATCAGGCGAGATTTCTTGGGACAGTCCTTGGGGATCTGGTCGTCCGGGCTGGCACATCGAGTGTTCGGTCATGTCAACAGAGATTTTGGGCGATACCATTGATATCCACGGTGGTGGAGCCGACTTAGAGTTTCCACATCACACCAATGAAATTGCCCAGTCAGAAGCCAAAACAGGCAAGACCTTTGCCAACTACTGGATGCACAATGGCTTTGTCAATATCGACAATGTCAAGATGTCCAAGTCCTTGGGCAACTTTATTACCGTACATGATGCCCTTAAAACCCTCGATGGGCAAGTACTTCGTTTCTTCTTTGCGACTCAACATTACCGTAAGCCTATCAACTTTACGGAAAAGGCAGTGCGTGATGCAGAGACTAATCTCAAGTATCTGAAAAACACCTATGAGCAACCATTTACTGGAACTGTAGATGCTCAAGAGTTACAAGCCTTTAAAGATAAGTTTGTAGCAGCTATGGATGAGGATTTCAACGCTGCTAATGGTATCACAGTTGTCTTTGAAATGGCCAAGTGGATTAACTCTGGCAATTATGATGCAAGTGTTAAGGAAGCTCTTGCGGATATGTTAGAAGTCTTTGGAATTGTCTTTATTGAGGAAGTTTTGGATGCAGATATTGAAGACTTGATCCAAAAACGCCAAGAAGCGCGTGCCAATCGTGACTTTGCGACAGCGGACCAGATCCGTGACCAATTGGCTACTCAAGGAATTAAGCTCCTTGACACCAAAGATGGAGTGAGGTGGACACGTGATTGATGTCAATCTCATTAACGGGATTGCGCTAGCCTTTGAAGGAGATGCGGTGTATTCTATGTATATTCGTCGTCACCTCATCCTCAAAGGCATGACCAAACCCAATAAACTCCACCAAGAAGCGACCAAGTATGTGTCGGCTAAAGCTCAGGCTCGCCTGATTTCTCTTATGTTGGAGGAGCATGTCCTGACGGAAAAAGAAGAAGAAATCTACAAACGTGGTCGCAATACCAATAGCCACACCAAGGCCAAAAATGCTGATGTGGTAACTTACCGTATGTCCACAGGTTTTGAAGCAGTCATGGGCTATCTCCATATGACTGAAAATCTGGAACGTCTTGAGAGCTTGATTTCCTGGTGTATCCAAAAAGTGGAGGGCTAGGGCATGATGGCAAAAGAACTACAAGACTGGTTTCCTGAAGCTCAGATTTCAGACCAACCAGTAGAGAAAGAGGGCTTTCTCACTCTCCCTTTAGCTTCTCACCAGTGGATTTTGCTGGAGGAAGCTAGTCTTAGCGAACGTGAAAAACAACTGGTGGCTCTCTTAACCAAACAGGAGCAAACTATTTCGCTCAATCCTTGGTATCCCTATCTGATTGAGGGGAAGGGACAGGCGCCGAAAACTTTTAAAAAGATTCAGTTGGTTTATTGTCATCTTTCCTATTTTCAACAGGAAAATCTGGCCTCTTGGCTGGATATGATGCGGACTCTTTTTCCCAACTGTCAGACGGTGCTTCAGGTCGGAGCTCAGGATTATGTTTTCGTGCTTCAACAAGATAAATATTCCTCTGTACGAGCTATTTTAAGTGATACAATTGAAGCGGTTGAGTATGACTTTGGACTTCGTCTGTCTATTATGTTAGGCCAGGTTTGGTCTCAGACAGGACATCAAGCCCTATCCGACTTGATCAAAGCGGAGCGGGATTTGTTCAAGACTTGGTGGCGTCAGGGTCATCAAGGTGTTCACACCTTTTCACAACTCTATCTTTGGAGTATGGGGGAAAGGATTGTGGACCTGAGGGTCATTAAAGAATGCCTGCACCAGATGATTTTGGACCAGGATCAGATTCAGGAAATCGTTCTCTCCCTTTGGGAAAACAGTGCCGTTCTGACTAAAACAGCCCAGCAACTCTATCTGCACCGCAATTCTCTCCAATACAAGATTGATAAATGGGAAGAATTGACAGGGCTACAGTTGAAAGAATTGACTGACCTGACCTTGTGTTATCAGTTGATTTTACCAGATATTCTCTAAAGTTTTGTGCAAGTTGCACAGAACTTTTTTATTTTTTTGGTCACCTTGCCATAGAAATGTAAAGCGTTTTCATCTATAATAAAACTATCAAAAGACAAAAGGAGTTCACCTCATGGTAGAATTGAATCTTAAAAATATTTACAAAAAATATCCAAACAGCGAACACTACTCAGTTGAAGACTTCAACTTGGACATCAAAGACAAAGAGTTTATCGTTTTCGTAGGTCCTTCAGGATGTGGTAAATCAACAACTCTTCGTATGATTGCTGGTCTTGAAGACATCACAGAAGGTACTGCATCTATCGATGGCGTGGTTGTCAACGACGTAGCTCCAAAAGACCGTGACATCGCCATGGTATTCCAAAACTACGCTCTTTACCCACACATGACTGTTTATGACAACATGGCTTTCGGTTTAAAATTGCGTAAATACAGCAAGGAAGACATCGATAAACGTGTGCAAGAAGCAGCTGCAATCCTCGGTTTGAAAGAATTCTTGGATCGTAAACCAGCTGACCTTTCAGGTGGTCAACGTCAACGTGTTGCCATGGGTCGTGCCATCGTCCGTGATGCAAAAGTATTCTTGATGGACGAACCTTTGTCAAACTTGGATGCAAAACTTCGTGTATCTATGCGTGCTGAAATCGCTAAAATCCACCGTCGTATCGGAGCTACAACTATCTACGTAACTCACGACCAAACAGAAGCGATGACACTTGCAGACCGTATCGTTATCATGTCAGCAACTAAGAACCCTGCTGGTACAGGTACTATCGGACGTGTAGAACAAATCGGTACTCCTCAAGAAGTTTACAAAAACCCAGTTAACAAATTCGTAGCAGGATTCATCGGAAGCCCAGCTATGAACTTCATCAATGTGAAATTGGTTGGTAGCGAAATTATTTCAGACGGTTTCCGTTTGAAAGTTCCAGAAGGAGCATTGAAAGTTCTTCGTGAAAAAGGCTACGAAGGTAAAGAATTGATCTTCGGTATCCGTCCAGAAGATGTGAATGCAGAACCTGCTTTCCTTGAAACATTCCCAGAATCAGTTGTCAAAGCTACTATCTCTGTATCAGAATTGCTTGGTTCAGAATCTCACCTTTACTGCCAAGTTGGTAAAGATGAATTTGTTGCCAAAGTTGACGCTCGTGACTACTTGCAAACAGGCGCAACAGTTGAGCTTGGATTTGACTTGAACAAAGCACACTTCTTCGATGTAGAAACTGAAAAAACAGTTTACTAAGATAAATAAAACTCAAAACACTGCTAGAAATCTGGCAGTGTTTTTTGCGATTGAGTTGAAAAACTCTCCAATTTAACTGGAGAGTGGCTGTTTATTCTGCAGCTTGTTGCCAACGTTTTGCTAGCATATGAGATAGGCTCGAAATTGCTAGGTTGAAGCTGAAGTAGATGAGGGCAATCAGGATATACAGACTGAAGACCTGCTCTGGTTCGAAATAACGGCCCATGAGAATTTGGCTGGCTCCAAAGAGTTCTTGTAGGGCGATAACAGAGTAGAGGAGGCTGGTATCCTTAATCACGGTTACAAACTGAGAAATAATGGCTGGCAGCATTTTACGGATTGCTTGTGGGAGAATGATGTGGTAAAGGATTTGGGTTGATGTAAATCCTTGTGACATTCCTGCTTCGTACTGCCCCTTGTCCACGGCATTGAGACCGCCTCGGATAATCTCAGCCAAGGCTGCTGAGGTAAAGAGGGTAAAGGCAGTGATTCCTGCTGGAGTGGACTTCATCTTGAAAACCAAAAAGATAGTAAAAATCCAGAGGAGGTTGGGAACGTTACGCACAAACTCGATATAAATGCTGGAAATAATGCGCAAGATAGGATTTTTCCCATTTCTCATGACTGCTAGAACTGTACCGATAAGTGTAGCGAGGACGATGGCAATCAGAGAAATGTAGAGGGTCAAGCCAAATCCTTTAAAGATAAAGACTAGGTTATCTGGGGTCAAAACTTCTAAAATGGATTCCATAGTAACCTCCTAAAGTGAATAGGCTTTTTTGTTGGCTTGCTCCATCTTGCGACCAAACTGGGCAACAGGGAAGCAAAGAGAAAAGTAGAGCAGGGCAGCACCTAGAAAGGCTGGAATGTAGTTTCCGTTAAGTGCCGACCAAGACTTGGTCACAAACATCAAGTCCACTCCAGAGATGATAGCGACTGTAGAGGTGTTTTTGATGAGGTTGACGATTTGGTTGGTCAAAGGAGGGAGAATGATACGAAAGGCCTGAGGCAAGATAATCAAGCGCATAGCACTGATATAAGTAAAACCTTGCGACAAGGCGGCTTCCATTTGACCGCTAGGAATAGACTGAATGCCTGAGCGAATAACCTCGGCGATATAGGCGCCGTGATAGAGTCCCACGCAGAGAACAGCCGTCCAATAAATCGGAATCATGATGATATGGTCACTGATAAGTGGTAGACCATAAAAAACGATAACAAACTGCACCAAGAGGGGAGTGTTTTGATAAAATTCCACAAAGATGCGAGCTAAAATGCGTAAAATGGGACGTTTGCTGGTTGACATAGCTCCAAAGAAGATGCCCAAAACCATGGCGAGGATAAAGGATCCAATTGCTAGGGCAAGGGTGAAGAGGAAACCATTGAAAAATTGGCCAAAATCTTGAAAATAGGCTGTCCAAGATGATAAATCTGTCATAGGGTGTCCTCCTTAATCTGCAGTATGGCTAGATGGTTTAAGTTTGTAACGGTCATAGAGTTTCTGCAAACTACCATCCTTGCTCCATTTAGTGACCAAGTTATCAAGATAGTTGTTGAGCTCGGTATTCGATTTCTTGGTAACGATACCGTAGTCAGATGGCTTGAAACTATCATTTAGTAGTTCTGTGCGTTTGCTGATATAGCCAGATAGAATAGATCGGTCAACGGAAAAGGCATCAATACGGTGAGCGTGTAGGGAAGTGATCAATTCTGGGTAGGAACCAAGTTCGACGAATTTAAAGGTTAGACCTTTCTTTTTACCAAGTTCAGTAATCAGGCGTTGAGTAATGGAGCCTTGGGCAACTCCGATGGTTTTGCCGTTTAGGTCTTCAATACTTTTGATTTTGGCAGACTTATTGACCAAAAAGCCAGATGCGTCCGTGTAGTAGGGGCTGGTAAAGTTGTAGAGTTTTTTGCGTTCGTCTGTGATGGTAAAGGTCGCGATATCCATGTCAACTTGTTCATTGTCTAGGAGCGGTCCACGAGTTTGCGCGGTAACAGGAACATAGCGAACCTTGACCTTGAGCTCATCTGCAACCATCTTGGCCAAGTCAGTTTCGATACCAGAATAGGTCCCTGTCTTGGAATCCTTATAGCCAAAGTTGGGAACGTCTTGTTTGACACCGACAACTAGCTCGCCTCTTTTTTGAATATCTGCGACGCTTGTATCGGCCTGAACTGGTTTTGCAGCAGCAAGGCCGAAAAGGCTAATCAATAATGCTGATAAAAAGAATTTCTTTTTCATAAGCGCCTCCTTATTTGACTTTGTCACTTTCGTGGTTGATGATTTTGCTGAGGAATTGTTGGGCACGTGGTTCGCTTGGGTTATCGAAAAAGTCATCGACATCTGTCGTATCCACCAAAACTTCCCCGTCAGCCATAAAGATGATGCGGTCCGCAACTTCACGGGCAAAGCCCATTTCATGGGTAACGACAATCATATTCATACCATCGTGGGCTAATTTTTGCATAACTGCTAGAACATCGCCGATGGTTTCAGGATCAAGAGCAGATGTTGGTTCATCAAAGAGGAGAAGTTCCGGATGCATGGCGAGTCCACGAGCAATGGCGATTCGTTGTTTTTGTCCACCGGATAGCATGGCTGGATAAGAATCTTTCTTGTCCCACATATTTACAAATTCCAGATATTTTTGGGCTGTCTTTTCAGCTTCTTTTTTATCAATTCCTAGAACTTTTATGGGTGCAAGTGTTACGTTTTCTAACACTGTTTTGTGTGGGTAGAGGTTGAAATGCTGGAAAACCATACCGACTTCCTTGCGAAGCGGTACTAAATCTTTCTGGCTGGCACCAGCAACTTGGTGACCATTGACTAGAAGACTTCCTTTGTCGACAGCCTCTAAACCATTGATGGTGCGGATAAGAGTTGACTTCCCGGAACCAGAAGGGCCAAGGAGGACAACAACTTGTCCTTTTTCAAAACGGAGATTGATGTCGCGGAGTGCGTGGTAGTCTCCGT
This sequence comes from Streptococcus mitis, assembly GCF_946188375.1. GTDB lineage: Bacteria > Bacillota > Bacilli > Lactobacillales > Streptococcaceae > Streptococcus > Streptococcus mitis_CX. The sequence goes on along the minus strand of NZ_CAMHUS010000006.1, from coordinate 20,096 downwards.
AATATTTTTCGACGTGTTCAAATTCTACTAAAGCCATAAGGAATCTCCTTTGTGTTAGATTTTATAACATGATTCTACACCAAAAGATTTGTCTTGTCAAATCATATCAGAAAAAAGTTAGTAAAATTTTTGTAGAAAGCAATCAGGATAGAGAAAAAGCCTAAATCATGTTATAATGAAGCAATAGAATTCTTAGAAAGAGTGGATGTCTTTTTGATAACACCTACTTATGAATGGCAGTTTGCCCCGCAGGTAGAAGATGCGGATTTTACAAAGATAGCCAAGAAGGCTGGATTGGGTCCTGAGGTGGCTCGGTTATTATTTGAAAGAGGGATTCAGAACCAAGAAAGTCTGAAGAAGTTTTTAGAACCTTCCTTGGAGGACTTGCACGACCCTTATCTGCTCCATGATATGGACAAGGCAGTGGAACGGATTCGTCAGGCCATTGAAGAAGGGGAAAATATCCTCGTTTACGGTGATTATGACGCGGATGGTATGACTTCGGCTTCGATTGTTAAGGAAAGTTTGGAACAGCTTGGTGCTGAGTGCCGGGTTTATCTGCCCAATCGTTTTACCGACGGTTATGGACCTAATGCCAGTGTTTACAAATATTTTATCGAGCAAGAAGGAATTTCCTTGATTGTGACAGTGGATAATGGAGTTGCTGGTCATGAGGCTATTGAATTGGCCCAGTCTATGGGAGTAGATGTCATTGTGACTGACCACCATTCCATGCCTGAAACCTTACCAGATGCCTATGCCATTGTCCATCCTGAACATCCGGATGCGGACTATCCTTTCAAATATTTGGCTGGTTGTGGAGTGGCTTTCAAGCTGGCTTGTGCCCTGTTAGAAGAAGTACAAGTGGAATTGCTTGATTTGGTCGCTATTGGTACCATTGCAGATATGGTTAGTTTGACGGATGAAAACCGTATCTTGGTTCAATATGGTCTAGAAATGCTGGGACATACTCAACGCATTGGTCTACAAGAAATGCTGGACATGGCTGGGATTGCTGCCAACGAAGTAACAGAAGAAACGGTGGGTTTCCAGATTGCCCCTCGTTTGAATGCCTTGGGCCGTTTGGATGATCCCAATCCTGCCATTGATTTGCTGACTGGCTTTGATGATGAGGAAGCGCATGAGATTGCTCTCATGATTCATCAGAAAAACGAAGAGCGCAAGGAAATCGTCCAGTCTATCTATGAAGAAGCTAAGACCATGGTGGACCCTGGGAAGAAGGTCCAAGTCTTGGCTAAGGAAGGCTGGAATCCTGGAGTTCTAGGAATCGTGGCTGGTCGTTTGTTGGAAGAGCTAGGGCAGACAGTCATCGTTCTTAATGTAGAAGACGGTCGTGCCAAGGGTAGTGCTCGTAGTGTGGAAGCGGTGGATATTTTTGAGGCTCTGGATCCCCATCGAGACCTCTTTATCGCCTTTGGTGGCCATGCTGGTGCAGCAGGGATGACTCTGGAAGTGGAGAAACTCTCAGATTTATCTCAGGTTTTGGAAGATTATGTCCGTGAAAAAGGCGCAGATGCTGCTGGCAAGAACAAGTTAAATCTAGATGAAGAACTGGATTTGGAGACACTTAGCTTGGAAACGGTCAAAAGTTTTGAACGTTTGGCACCTTTTGGCATGGACAATCAGAAACCTATCTTTTATATAAAGGATTTTCAGGTCGAAAGTGCCCGTACTATGGGGGCAGGCAATGCTCATCTCAAGTTGAAAATTTCTAAAGGCGAGGCGAGTTTTGAAGTGGTAGCCTTTGGCCAAGGCAGATGGGCAACAGAGTTTTCTCAAACCAAGAATCTAGAGCTGGCAGTCAAATTGTCTGTCAACCAATGGAATGGCCAAACTGCCCTCCAGTTGATGATGGTGGATGCGCGTGTAGAGGGTGTTCAACTTTTTAACATCCGTGGGAAGAATGCAGTCTTGCCAGAAGGAGTTCCAGTCTTGGATTTCTCTGGGGAACTGACGAATCTGGCAGATAGTGAAGCGGTTGTCGTAAAAACCATACCTGAGGATATTACCCTGCTTAAGACCATTTTTCAAGAACAGAATTTCTCTGCTGTTTATTTCAAGAATGATATTGACAAGGCCTACTATTTGACGGGATATGGAACGAGAGAGCAGTTTGCCAAATTGTACAAGACCATCTACCAGTTTCCAGAGTTTGATATTCGCTACAAGCTGAAAGATTTGGCTACTTATCTTAATATCCAACAAATCTTGCTGGTCAAGATGATTCAAGTATTTGAAGAGCTAGGTTTTGTGACCATCAAAGATGGTGTCATGACAGTCAATAAAGAGGCACCAAAGCGGGAAATCGGAGAAAGTCAGATTTACCAAAATCTCAAACAAACAGTCAAAGACCAAGAAATGATGGCGTTGGGTACCGTGCAAGAAATTTATGGCTTTTTAATGGAAAAAGAATAGCAGATAGGAAAGAGTTGGGAAACCAGCTCTTTTTTGAAAACAAATCTTCATTTTGAAAATCATTAAAAAAATGGTATAATGGTAGGAAAAGATTCGGCTAAAAGTAGTACTTTTAGAATAAAAGGGTAAGTAACCCTATAATCAAGATAAATTAAGCTTTCGGAGGAAAAATGAGTAATATCAGTTTAACAACACTTGGTGGTGTACGTGAAAACGGGAAAAATATGTATATCGCTGAAATCGATGGGTCTATTTTCGTTTTGGATGCAGGTCTGAAATACCCTGAAAATGAACAACTAGGAGTGGACGTAGTTATTCCAAATATGGACTACCTTTTTGAAAATAGCGACCGTATCGCAGGAGTCTTCTTGACCCACGGCCATGCGGATGCCATTGGTGCTCTGCCTTATCTCCTGGCTGAAGCCAAGGTGCCTGTATTTGGGTCTGAGTTGACTATTGAGTTGGCAAAACTCTTTGTCAAGGGAAATGAAACGGTTAAGAAATTCAATGATTTTCATGTCATTGATGAGGATACAGAGATTGATTTTGGAGGAACTGTGGTGTCCTTCTTCCGTACAACCCACTCTATCCCAGAAAGTCTGGGTGTTGTCTTGAAGACAGCTGAAGGTAGCATCGTTTATACAGGTGACTTCAAATTTGACCAGACAGCTAGTGAATCCTATGCAACAGACTTCGCTCGTTTGGCAGAAATCGGACGTGATGGAGTTCTAGCTCTTCTTAGCGATTCAGCCAATGCAGATAGCAATATCCAAGTGGCTAGTGAAAGTGAAGTTGGGGATGAAATTACTCAAACCATTTCGGACTGGGATGGTCGTATCATTGTTGCGGCGGTAGCCAGCAACCTCTCTCGTATCCAGCAGGTGTTTGACGCTGCGGATGCAACAGGCCGTCGTGTGGTCTTGACAGGATTTGATATTGAAAATATCGTCCGCACGGCTATTCGTCTCAAGAAATTGTCTCTAGCTAACGAGAGTCTTTTGATTAAGCCGAAAGATATGTCTCGTTTTGAAGACCATGAGTTAATTATCCTTGAGACAGGTCGTATGGGTGAGCCAATCAACGGTCTTCGTAAGATGTCGATTGGTCGCCACCGTTATGTGGAAATCAAGGACGGTGATTTGGTCTATATCGTAACCACTCCGTCTATCGCCAAAGAAGCAGTTATGGCGCGTGTGGAAAACATGATTTACCAAGCTGGAGGTGTTGTCAAACTGATCACTCAAAGCTTGCGTGTGTCAGGGCATGGAAATGCGCGTGACTTGCAATTGATGATTAATCTCTTGCAACCCAAGTATCTCTTCCCAATTCAAGGGGAATACCGTGAGTTAGATGCTCATGCTAAGGCTGCTATGGCAGTTGGGATGTTGCCAGAACGCATTTTCATTCCCAAAAAGGGAACTAGCATGGCCTATGAGAATGGAGACTTTGTCCCAGCTGGAGCAGTTTCGGCAGGTGATGTCTTGATTGACGGAAATGCCATCGGTGATGTTGGAAATGTGGTCCTTCGTGACCGTAAGGTCTTGTCAGAGGATGGTATTTTCATCGTCGCAATTACCGTTAACCGTCGTGAGAAGAAAATTGTGGCCAAGGCTCGTGTGCACACACGTGGATTTGTTTATCTCAAGAAGAGTCGCGATATTCTCCGTGAAAGTTCTGAATTGATTAACCAAACGGTAGAAGACTATCTTCAAGGAGATGATTTTGACTGGGCAGATCTCAAAGGGAAGGTTCGTGATAATCTGACCAAGTATCTCTTTGACCAGACTAAGCGTCGTCCAGCTATTTTACCGGTAGTCATGGAAGCAAAATAATCGTTGAAATAAACAGAGAGAAAGTCGAGTTTCGGATTTTTCTTATAGAAAAATAGAGGAAAAATTATGGCAGTAATGAAAATCGAGTATTACTCACAAGTTTTAGATATGGAGTGGGGAGTGAATGTCCTCTATCCTGATGCCAATCGAGTGGAAGAACCAGAGTGTGAAGATATTCCCGTTTTGTACCTTTTGCACGGGATGTCTGGCAATCATAATAGTTGGCTCAAGCGAACCAATGTAGAACGCTTACTTCGAGGAACCAATCTTATCGTCGTCATGCCCAATACCAGCAACGGTTGGTATACCGATACTCAGTATGGTTTTGACTATTACACAGCTCTAGCAGAGGAATTGCCACAGGTTCTGAAACGCTTCTTCCCTAATATGACTAGCAAGCGTGAAAAGACCTTTATCGCTGGCCTTTCTATGGGAGGCTATGGCTGTTTCAAATTGGCTCTTGCTACAAATCGTTTTTCTCATGCAGCTAGTTTTTCAGGTGCTCTCAGCTTTCAAGATTTTTCTCCTGAAAGCCAAGATTTGGGAACACCAGCTTATTGGAGAGGTGTTTTTGGAGAGATTAAAGACTGGACAACTAGCACCTATTCTCTAGAAAGTCTGGCTAAAAAATCGGATAAAAAGACCAAACTTTGGGCTTGGTGTGGCGAGCAGGATTTCTTGTACGAAGCCAATAATCTAGCAGTGAAAAATCTCAAAAAATTAGGTTTTGATGTGACCTATAGCCATAGCGCTGGAACTCACGAATGGTATTACTGGGAAAAACAATTGGAACGGTTTCTAGCAACTCTGCCAATCGATTTCAAATTAGAAGAGAGATTAAGCTAGTTTAGTTTGTATTACTCTTTCAATAACCATGTCTTCTATGGAATAGAAACTAAAATATGTTTTTACTAGACTTTCTAAACGAAAGTAGTAGAATAGTAGTTAAATTCTATTATAGTTGGAAAGAGAGTAAGAAATGTATCGTTATCAAATTGGCATTCCCACATTAGAATATGATCAGTTTGTTAAAGACCATGAATTAGTCAATGTATTACAAAGTAGTGCTTGGGAAGAGGTTAAGTCTGATTGGCAACATGAAAAGTTTGGCGTCTACCGAGGAGACAAATTACTGGCTACAGCTAGTATTTTGATTAAAACTCTTCCTCTAGGCTATAGAATGTTTTATATCCCTAGAGGTCCTATTTTAGATTATAAGGATACTGAACTCCTGAACTTTGTTCTTCAATCCATTAAGTCCTATGCTCGAAGCAAGAGAGCGATTTTTGTGATTTTTGACCCAAGTATTTGCCTATCGCAAAGTTCAATCAAGCATGAAAAAATAGAATATCCTGAAAATATGGCTATTATTGAAAATTTGCAAAGAATGGGAGTAAGGTGGTCAGGAAAGACCGATGGAATGGGAGATACCATTCAGCCTCGTATTCAGGCAAAAGTATACAAGGAAAATTTTACAGAAGATAAACTTTGCAAGTCAACAAAACAAGCTATTCGATCCGCTCGAAATAAGGGTGTAGAGATTCAGATTGGTAGAGATGAATTGTTAGAATCTTTCTCGTTTTTGATGAAAAAAACTGAGAAGCGAAAAGATATCCATTTGAGGAATGAAGCCTATTATAAAAAATTGTTAGATAATTTTAAGGACAAGGCCTACATTACGCTGGCTACTCTGGATATCGCTAAGCGTTTACGAGAATTAGAAGAACAGTTAGCGAAAAACTTAGCGTTGGAAGAGGCGTTTACTGAGTCGACTCGAACTTCAAAAGTAGAAGCCCAGAAGAAGGAAAAAGAGCGTTTGGTAGAAGAAAGAGATTTCTTGCAGAGATATCTGAATGAAGAAAAATCAAACATTCCTTTAGCAGCTACTTTGAGTTTGGAATTTGGTAATACCTCTGTTAATCTATATGCTGGTATGGATGATGCGTTTAAACGTTATAATGCACCAATTTTAACTTGGTATGAAACAGCTCGCTATGCCTTTGAGCGAGGTATGGTGTGGCAAAATTTAGGTGGTGTTGAAAACTCTCTCAATGGTGGACTTTACCATTTTAAGGAAAAATTTAATCCAACGATTGAAGAATACTTGGGTGAGTTTACAATGCCCACCCATCCTCTTTATTCTCTGTTAAGAATCGCTCTTGATTTTCGCAAGGCATTAAGAACAAAACATCATAGAAGGTAAGTACATGGCATTAATTACACTCACAAAAGAAGAATTTCAAGCTTATTCTGATCAGGTCTCTTCTCGTTCTTTTATGCAATCTGTCCAGATGGGGGACTTGTTAGAAAAAAGAGGGGCTCGAATTGTTTATCTTGCATTGAAACAAGAAGGAGAAATTCAAGTTGCAGCTCTGGTTTATAGCTTGCCCATGCTGGGTGGCCTACATATGGAGATCAATTCGGGGCCGATTTATACCCAACAAGATGCTCTCCCAGTTTTTTATGCGGAGTTAAAAGAATATGCCAAGCAAAATGGTGTATTAGAGTTGCTTGTAAAACCTTATGAAACTTATCAAACTTTTGATGGTGAAGGTAATCCAATAGATGCTGAGAAAAAAAGTATTATTCAAGATTTGACTGATTTAGGTTATCAATTTGATGGTTTAAAAACAGGTTACCCAGGTGGAGAACCGGATTGGTTATATTGTAAAGATTTGAATGAGCTAACTGAAAAGACCTTGCTTAACAGTTTTAGTAAAAAGGGGAAAGCTTTGGTGAAAAAGGCTGATACATTTGGTATTCAGTTGAAAAAATTAAATTGTGAAGAACTTTCAATTTTTAAAGATATAACAAAAACAACCTCTGAACGTCGAGAATATAGTGATAAAAGTTTAGAATATTATGAGCATTTTTATGACTCTTTTGGAGAAAAAGCCGAGTTTGTAATTGCTATTCTAAATTTAGGAGAATATATACAAAATTTAATACATAAGCAAAAAGAATTATCTGAAAAAATAGCTACCTCATTACTCTTATTAGAACAATATCCAGATTCTGCACAAAAGAAAAAAGAACACAAAGAGTTGGCTAGGCAGTATGAAAGCTTTGAAGTTCGAAAAGCAGAAGCACGAGAGTTGATTAAAAAATATGGAGAGAAAGATCTTGTCTTAGCAGGTAGTTTATTTATTTATATGCCTCAAGAAACGACCTATCTTTTTAGTGGTTCCTATACTGAGTTTAATAAATTTTATGCACCAGCTTTGCTTCAGAAATATGTTATGTTGGAAAGCATAAAACGTGGGATCCCTAAATACAACTTTCTAGGGATTCAAGGGATTTTTGATGGTAGTGATGGTGTTTTACGTTTTAAACAAAATTTTAATGGTTATATTGTACGTAAAGCAGGAACTTTCCGTTATTATCCATCTCCCCTAAAATATAAAGCTATTCAGTTACTCAAAAAAATATTAGGACGCTAAGATAAGAAAATTGGTCTTTAGCTTTCTTTCAGCTTGTTTTAGTAAAATAGACTTTATTTGCTAGAAAGGTGGAAGGATATGCGCTGGATTTTTCGTTTGATAGGGGCTTTCTTTTGTTTTGTGTGGCGTTTGTTTTGGCGTCTAGTTTGGATAGCTTTTCTTTTGTGTACTTTTGCTTTTGGACTTCTCTGGTATCTGAACGGTGATTTTCAAGGAGCGCTAAAGCAAGCAGAACGGTCAGTCAAGGTTGGTAAACAAAGTATCGACCAATGGGAAAAAACAGGGCAACTGCCTAAGTTGAACCAGACAGATAGCCACCAACACTCTGAAGGAAGGTGGCCACAGGCCTCTGCTCGTATTTACCTAGATCCGCAGATGGATTCAGGATTTCAAGAAGTTTATGTAGAAGCAATTCAGAATTGGAATCAAACTGGTGCTTTTAACTTTGAAATTGTCACCGAGTCCAGCAAGGCAGATATCTTGGCTACGGAGATGAATGACGGAGGTACTCCTGTGGCAGGAGAGGCAGAAAGTCAGACCAATCTCTTGACAGGGCAATTCTTATCTGTAACGGTGCGGTTGAATCATTATTATTTGTCCAATCCAGACTATGGTTATTCCTATGAGCGCATTGTCCATACGGCAGAACATGAGTTGGGGCATGCGATCGGCTTGGACCATACAGATGAGAAGTCTGTGATGCAACCAGCTGGTTCTTTTTACGGTATTCAGGAAGAGGATGTTGCAAACCTTCGAAAAATATATGAGACCAATGAGTAGGGGACTATCTTTCCCTACTTTTTTGCTATAATGGAACTATGAACAACTTGATTAAATCAAAACTAGAGCTCTTGCCGACCAGCCCTGGTTGCTATATTCACAAGGATAAAAACGGCACCATTATCTATGTAGGAAAGGCTAAAAATCTGCGTAACCGCGTGCGGTCCTATTTTCGTGGAAGTCACGATACTAAGACGGAAGCTCTGGTGTCTGAGATTGTGGATTTTGAATTTATCGTCACTGAGTCCAATATCGAAGCGCTTCTCCTAGAAATTAACCTCATCAAGGAAAATAAGCCCAAGTACAATATCATGCTCAAGGATGACAAGTCCTATCCCTTCATCAAAATCACCAATGAGCGTTATCCTCGTTTGATTATCACCCGTCAGGTCAAAAAGGACGGTGGTCTCTACTTTGGTCCCTATCCAGATGTAGGGGCAGCAAATGAAATCAAGCGGCTACTGGATCGGATTTTCCCTTTTCGTAAGTGTACCAATCCACCCTCTAAGGTCTGTTTTTACTACCATATCGGTCAATGTATGGCCCATACTATCTGTAAGAAGGATGAGGCCTACTTCAAGTCTATGGCTCAGGAGGTTTCTGATTTTCTGAAAGGGCAAGATGATAAAATCATCAATGACCTCAAGGGCAAGATGGCAACGGCAGCCCAGACTATGGAATTTGAACGTGCAGCGGAATACCGTGACCTGATTCAGGCCATTGGAACGCTTCGAACCAAGCAACGGGTCATGGCTAAGGATCTCCAAAATCGCGATGTCTTTGGCTACTATGTGGATAAGGGTTGGATGTGTGTTCAGGTTTTCTTTGTCCGTCAGGGCAAGCTTATTGAGCGGGATGTCAATCTCTTTCCCTATTACAATGATCCGGATGAGGATTTCTTGACCTATGTAGGACAATTTTATCAAGAAAAATCTCATCTAGTTCCCAATGAGGTGCTGATTCCGCAGGATATTGACGAAGAAGCTGTCAAGGCTTTGGTAGATACTAAGATTGTTAAACCCCAGCGTGGAGAGAAAAAGCAACTGGTCAATTTGGCTATAAAGAATGCTCGAGTCAGTCTAGAGCAGAAATTCAACCTGCTAGAGAAATCTGTCGAAAAGACACAAGGAGCTATTGAAAATCTAGGACGTTTGCTCCAAATCCCGACCCCTGTCCGTATCGAGTCCTTCGATAACTCCAACATCATGGGAACTAGCCCTGTTTCAGCCATGGTAGTCTTTGTCAACGGCAAACCTAGTAAGAAGGATTACCGTAAGTATAAAATCAAGACCGTAGTCGGGCCAGACGACTATGCGAGTATGAGAGAAGTCATTCGCAGGCGCTATGGTCGAGTACAGCGTGACGGTTTGACTCCTCCAGATTTGATTGTCATTGATGGGGGACAAGGTCAAGTCAATATCGCCAAGCAAGTCATCCAAGAGGAACTAGGTTTGGATATCCCCATTGCAGGTCTGCAAAAGAATGATAAGCACCAAACTCATGAATTGCTCTTTGGAGATCCGCTTGAAGTGGTGGAGTTGTCTCGCAATTCTCAGGAATTTTTCCTCCTCCAACGCATTCAGGACGAGGTCCACCGCTTTGCCATCACTTTCCACCGTCAACTACGCTCCAAAAATTCCTTTTCATCCCAATTGGATGGTATTGATGGTCTAGGACCTAAACGCAAGCAGAATCTCATGAAGCATTTCAAGTCTCTAACCAAAATCAAGGAAGCCAGTGTGGATGAGATTGTCGAAGTTGGAGTGCCGAGACTTGTCGCAGAGGCTGTGCAAAACAAGTTGAACCCGCATGAAACAGAAACCTTGCCTCAAGTGGCAGAAGAAAGAGTAGATTACCAAATGGAAGGAAACCACAATGAAACATAAAATCGCAATTTTATCAGATATTCATGGAAATGCGACGGCTTTAGAAGCAGTGATTGCAGATGCTAAAAATCAAGGGGTCAGTGAATACTGGCTTCTGGGAGATATTTTTCTTCCTGGTCCAGGCGCAAATGACTTAGTCGCCCTGCTAAAGGACCTTCCTATCACAGCCAGTGTTCGAGGAAATTGGGATGATCGTGTCCTTGAGGCCTTGGATGGCGAATATGGTTTGGAACATCCGAAAGAAATCCAGTCAATGCGCATGACCCAGTTTTTGATGGAGCGAATGGAGCCTGCAACGATTGTCTGGCTACGAAGTTTGCCTTTGCTGGAAAAGAAAGAGGTTGCTGGGTTGCGCTTTTCTATCTCTCATAATTTACCTGACAAAAATTATGGGGGTGACTTGTTGGTTGGGAATGATACAGAAAAATTTGACCAACTGCTAGATGAGGAAACGGACGTGGCAGTCTATGGTCATGTCCACAAGCAGTTGCTTCGTTACGGCAGTCAAGGGCAACAAATCATCAATCCAGGGTCGATTGGCATGCCCTATTTTAATTGGGAGGCGTTAAAAAATCACCGTGCCCAGTATGCCGTGATAGAAGTTGAAGATGGGGAATTGGTAAATATCCTATTTCGTAAAGTCGCTTATGACTATGAAGCGGAGTTGGAGTTGGCCAAATTCAAGGGGCTTCCTTTTATCGAAATGTATGAAGAGCTACGACGTGAAGATAACTATCAGGGGCACAATCTGAAACTCTTAGCCAATTTAATAGAAAAGCATGGGTATGTAGAGGATGTGAAGAATTTCTTGGAGGCTATAAAGTCAGAATATAAGATGGACTAGTTTCTTTAAGCAGCTGAAAATTAATTGGAACTGGATGAGGGGATTCCTGATTTAAATGGTTTTCTTCATTCGGTTGCTTATCCTTGTTCCAGTTTGTTTCTACGAAAAATCTCTGCAAGCTCTTTCAAATTATGGTAGAATGGAAGCAGTAGAATTAGAAAAGGAAATCGATTATGAAATTTCTTGAATTAAATAAAAAACGTCATGCGACTAAGCATTTCACTGATAAGCCAGTTGATCCTAAGGATGTGCGTACGGCTATCGAAATTGCAACCTTGGCACCAAGTGCCCACAACAGCCAGCCTTGGAAATTTGTGGTGGTACGTGAGAAAAATGCCGAACTAGCAAAATTGGCTTACGGTTCAAACTATGAACAGGTATCATCAGCGCCTGTAACTATTGCCTTGTTTACAGACACAGATTTGGCTAAACGTGCTCGTAAGATTGCCCGAGTTGGTGGTGCTAACAATTTCTCAGAAGAGCAACTTCAATATTTTATGAAGAATTTGCCTGCTGAATTTGCCCGCTACAATGAACAACAAGTCAGCGACTACCTAGCTCTCAATGCAGGTTTGGTTGCTATGAACTTGGTTTTGGCTCTTACAGACCAAGGAATCGGATCAAATTTGACCCTTGGATTTGACAAATCAAAAGTCAATGAGGTTTTGGAAATTGAAGACCGTTTCCGCCCAGAACTTTTGATTACAGTGGGTTACACAGACGAAAAATTGGAACCAAGCTACCGCTTGCCAGTAGATGAAATCATCGAGAAAAGATAGGAAGAAGAAAAAAATGACAGCAATTGATTTTACAGCAGAAGTAGAAAAACGCAAAGAAGACCTCTTGGCTGACTTGTTTAGCCTTTTAGAAATCAACTCTGAACGTGATGACAGCAAGGCTGATGCCCAGCATCCATTTGGACCTGGGCCGGTAAAAGCTTTGGAGAAATTCCTTGAAATTGCAGACCGTGATGGCTACCCAACTAAAAATGTTGATAACTATGCAGGACATTTTGAGTTTGGTGATGGAGAAGAAGTTCTCGGTATCTTTGCCCACATGGACGTGGTTCCAGCTGGTAGCGGTTGGGACACAGACCCTTACACACCAACTATCAAAGACGGTCGCCTTTATGCGCGTGGGGCTTCGGACGACAAGGGTCCTACAACGGCTTGTTACTATGGTTTGAAAATTATCAAAGAATTGGGACTTCCAACTTCTAAGAAAGTTCGTTTCATCGTTGGAACAGATGAAGAATCAGGTTGGGCAGACATGGACTACTATTTCGAGCACGTAGGACTTGCAAAACCAGACTTTGGTTTCTCTCCAGACGCTGAATTCCCTATCATCAATGGTGAAAAAGGAAATATCACGGAATACCTCCACTTTGCAGGTGAAAATGCAGGTGCTGCCCGTCTTCACAGCTTTACAGGTGGTTTACGTGAAAATATGGTACCAGAATCAGCAACAGCAGTCGTTTCAGGAGATTTGACTGACTTGCAAGGGAAACTAGATGCCTTTGTTGCAGAACACAAACTTAGAGGAGAGCTCCAAGAAGAAGCTGGCCAATACAAGGTGACGATCATTGGTAAATCAGCCCATGGTGCTATGCCTGCTTCAGGTGTTAATGGTGCGACTTACCTAGCCCTCTTCCTTAGCCAGTTTGACTTTGCTGGTCCAGCAAAAGACTACCTTGACATCGCTGGTAAAATTCTCTTGAACGACCATGAGGGTGAAAATCTCAAGATTGCTCATGTGGATGAAAAGATGGGTGCTCTTTCTATGAATGCCGGCGTCTTCCGCTTCGATGAAACAAGTGCTGACAATACCATTGCCCTTAACATCCGCTATCCAAAAGGAACAAGTCCAGAACAAATCAAGTCAATCCTTGAAAACTTGCCAGTTGCTTCTGTTAGCCTTTCTGAGCACGGTCACACCCCTCACTATGTGCCAATGGAAGATCCACTTGTGCAAACCTTGTTGAATGTTTATGAAAAACAAACAGGCCTTAAAGGTCACGAGCAAGTCATCGGTGGTGGAACCTTTGGTCGCTTGCTAGAACGAGGTGTTGCCTATGGTGCCATGTTCCCAGACTCAATTGACACCATGCACCAAGCTAATGAATTTATCGCCTTGGATGATCTCTTCCGAGCAGCAGCAATCTATGCCGAAGCTATTTACGAATTGATCAAATAAAACGATAGAAGTCTGAGATTGTATGCTTAGACTTCTTTTTGGAGGGAGAGTAGATGTCTCAAATTGAAAAAATCAAGCAGGCTATTATGGCAGATCCGCAGAATGCTACCTATACAGAGCGTGGCATTGAGCCTCTCTTTGCAGCACCAAAGACTGCTCGCATCAATATCATCGGTCAGGCACCGGGGCTTAAAACCCAAGAAGCAGGACTTTATTGGAAAGATAAGAGTGGTGACCGCCTGAGAGACTGGCTAGGTGTGGATGAAGATACCTTTTACAATTCAGGATATTTTGCTGTTCTGCCTATGGATTTCTACTTTCCAGGACATGGTAAGTCAGGAGACTTACCACCGAGAGCAGATTTTGCAGAAAAATGGCATCCACAGCTCTTGCAAGAATTACCAGATATCCAATTGACCCTCTTGATTGGCCAATATGCCCAAGCCTACTATTTACAGGAGAAAGTCAGTGGCAAAGTGACAGAACGGGTAAAACATTACCAGAAGTACTTGCCAACCTATTTTCCACTAGTTCACCCCTCGCCGCGAAATCAAATCTGGATGGCCAAAAATCCTTGGTTTGAGTCAGAAGTGGTGCCAGATTTGAAAAAAAGAATTAAAACCATTTTATAGTCAATGAAAATCAAAGAGCAAACTAGGAAGTTAGCCGCAGGCTGTACTTGAGTACGGTAAGGCGACGCTGACGTGGTTTGAATTTGATTTTCGAAGAGTATTAGGAGAAAAAGAATGAAAGAAATAACCTTTGACGCATTTTACCAGCTTTACCAAAACGACCAACTTTCTCTAGTGGACGTGAGAGAAATGGATGAGTTTGAAACTCTTCATTTAGAAGGTGCCCACAATCTACCGCTGAGTCAGTTGGCTGATAGCTATGATCAGTTGGACAAGGATCAGTTACATTATGTTATTTGTAAATCTGGGATGAGATCGGCGCGTGCTTGTCAATTTCTAGCTGAACAAGGTTATGAAGTTATCAATGTTCAAGGTGGCATGTTAGCCTTTGAAGAACTGTAAACAGTAGAATTTCTCCTACTTGGTGTGGACTGGGTAGGAGAATATTATTTTTAGACAATTCTCATTTTTGAGAATCTTGAAAACATTCAATATTTACTTCGTGAAGCTTTTTTCATACTCCTATTCATGATATACTAGGTCAGTATTTTATAAATATGAAGGAGATTTTCATGGCTAAAAAAGGTGCCTTAACAGGTTTGCTCCTGTTTGGAATATTTTTTGGTGCGGGGAACTTGATTTTTCCGCCTTCTCTAGGTGCTCTATCTGGGGAACATTTTCTTCCTGCCATCGCAGGTTTTGTCTTTTCAGGCGTTGGTATCGCTGTCTTGACCCTTATTATTGGAACGCTCAATCCTAAAGGATATATTCACGAGATTTCAACAAAGGTAGCGCCTTGGTTTGCGACTCTCTACCTCTCAGTTCTTTACTTGTCAATCGGTCCATTCTTTGCTATCCCACGTACAGCTACAACAGCTTACGAAGTCGGGATTAGCCCCCTTTTGTCGGATGCAAATAAAGGTCTGGGCTTGATTGTCTTTACTGTTTTGTATTTTGCGGCAGCCTATTTGATTTCGCTTAATCCATCAAAAATCTTGGACCGTATCGGCCGTATCTTAACGCCAGTCTTTGCGATTTTGATCGTTATCTTGGTTGTTTTAGGAGCTTTCAAATACGGTGGAACAAGTCCTCAAGCTGCTTCAGATGCTTATCAAGCTTCTGCCTTTGGTACAGGTTTCCTAGAAGGTTATAATACCTTGGATGCCCTTGCTTCAGTTGCCTTTAGCGTAATTGCAGTTCAAACCTTGAAACAACTTGGATTTTCAAGTAAGAAAGAATACATTTCAACCATTTGGGTTGTTGGTGTCGTTGTTGCCCTTGCTTTCAGTGCTCTTTACATCGGTTTAGGTTTCCTTGGAAATCATTTCCCAGTACCAGCTGAGGCGATGAAGGGTGGAACGCCAGGTGTTTACATCTTGTCACAAGCCACTCAAGAAATCTTTGGCTCAACAGCTCAACTATTTCTTGCAGCTATGGTTACCGTAACCTGCTTCACAACAACAGTTGGACTGATTGTGTCAACAGCGGAGTTCTTTAATGAGCGCTTCCCACAAATCAGCTACAAGGTTTATGCGACAGCCTTTACCTTGATTGGATTTGCGATTGCCAATTTGGGTCTTGATGCGATTATCAAGTACTCAATCCCTGTACTGGTTATCTTGTATCCAATCACGATTGCCATCGTTATGATTGTCATTGTCAATAAATTTGTGGCTCTTTCAAAACCAGGTATGCAGTTGACAATTGCTGTGGTTACAGCCATCGCCATTGCAAGCGTACTAGGAAGCTCATTTAAAGTTGAGTTTCTTGCAAATCTTGTCAACGCTCTTCCTTTTGCTAAGGCATCACTCCCATGGTTGGTGCCAGCCATTGTCGGAATCTTGCTCTCAATGGTTTTACCAAACAAGCAAGAAAGCGATGTTTTTGAAATGGAATAATCACTAAAATCACTTTTGTAGCCAAGTCTACAGGGGTGGTTTTCTTTTTTTATCCGATGATAAATGTGTTATAATAGGTAGCAAAAGAGGTGAAGAAATGAATCAAACAGTAGAATATATCAAAGAACTGACAGCCATTGCGTCGCCAACGGGCTTCACTCGTGAGATTTCGGATTATCTAGTCGAGACTCTAGAAGGTTTCGGTTACCAACCGGTTCGCACAGCCAAAGGTGGTGTCAATGTAACTATTAAAGGTCAAAATGATGAAGAGCATCGCTATGTGACTGCCCATGTAGATACGCTGGGTGCTATTGTCCGTGCTGTCAAACCAGACGGCCGTCTTAAATTGGACCGTATCGGTGGTTTTCCTTGGAACATGATTGAAGGAGAAAACTGTACCGTTCATGTGGCTAGCACAGGTCAAAAAGTACCAGGTACCATCCTCATTCACCAGACTTCTTGTCATGTCTACAAGGATGCTGGGACTGCAGAACGCACGCAGGACAATATGGAAGTGCGTTTGGATGCAAAAGTGACCAATGAGAAAGAAACTCGTGCTCTTGGGATTGAGGTCGGTGATTTTATCAGTTTTGACCCACGAACTGTCGTGACAGAGACAGGTTTTATCAAGTCTCGTCATTTGGATGACAAGGTCAGCGCAGCGATTTTGCTTAACCTGCTTCGTATTTATAAGGAAGAGAAGATTGAATTGCCAGTAACAACCCATTTTGCTTTTTCAGTCTTTGAAGAAGTGGGACACGGTGCTAACTCTAATATTCCTGCTCAGGTAGTAGAATATCTAGCTGTGGATATGGGAGCTATGGGCGATGACCAGCAGACAGATGAATATACAGTGTCTATCTGCGTCAAGGATGCTTCAGGTCCTTATCACTATGACTTCCGTCAACACTTGGTTGGATTGGCGAAAGAGCAAGATATTCCATTTAAGTTGGATATCTATCCATTTTATGGATCGGATGCTTCAGCGGCTATGTCTGCAGGTGCAGAAGTCAAACACGCCCTTCTCGGTGCTGGTATCGAATCTAGTCATTCTTATGAGCGTACCCATATTGATTCGGTGGTCGCAACGGAACGTATGGTTGATGCTTACCTTAAGAGCGCATTGGTAGACTAATATGTGCCTGATTTGCCAGAGAATTGACCTCATCAAAGCTGGGAAAAATCCTTACTTTGTAAGAGAGTTGGAAACAGGCTACCTTGTGGTTGGAGACCACCAGTATTTTGCAGGATATAGTCTCTTTCTAGCCAAGGAACACGTCACCGAATTGCATCATTTAGAGAAGGAAACTAGAATCCGTTTTCTAGAGGAAATGAGTGTGGTTCAAGAGGCAGTTGCTAAGGCCTTTGTTGCTGAGAAAATGAATATCGAACTGCTAGGAAATGGTGATGCCCATCTTCATTGGCATCTGTTTCCTAGACGAACAGGTGATATGAATGGTCACGGTCTCAAGGGGCGTGGGCCAGTCTGGTGGGTTCCCTTTGAAGAAATGACCTCAGAAACCTGCCGAGCAAAACCAGATGAGGTTAAAAAACTAGTTAAATGTTTATCGTCAGAACTAGATAAACTATTAGAAATAAAGGAGTAGAGATGAAAAAAAGATACCTTGTATTGACAGCCTTGCTAGCCTTGAGTCTAGCAGCTTGTTCACAAGAAAAAGCAAAAAATGAAGATGGCGCAGCTAAGACAGAGCAAACAGCCAAGACTGATGGAACAGTCGGTAGTAAATCTCAAGGAGCTGCCCAGAAAAAAGCAGAAGTGGTTAACAAAGGAGACTACTACAGCATCCAAGGGAAATATGATGAAATCATCGTAGCCAATAAACACTATCCTTTGTCAAAAGACTACAATCCAGGGGAAAATCCGACTGCCAAGGCAGAGTTGGTCAAACTCATCAAAGCTATGCAAGAGGCAGGTTTCCCAATCAGTGACCATTACAGTGGTTTTAGAAGTTATGAAACTCAGACCAAGCTCTATCAAGATTATGTCAATCAAGATGGGAAGGCAGCAGCTGACCGATACTCTGCTCGTCCTGGCTATAGCGAACACCAGACAGGCTTGGCTTTTGATGTGATTGGGACAAATGGTGATTTGGTGACAGAAGAGAAGGCGGCCCAATGGCTCTTGGATCACGCGGCTGATTATGGCTTTGTTGTTCGTTATCTCAAAGGTAAGGAAAAGGAAACAGGCTATATGGCTGAAGAATGGCACCTTCGTTATGTCGGAAAAGAAGCCAAAGAAATTGCTGAGACTGGTCTCAGTTTGGAAGAATACTATGGATTTGAAGGCGGAGATTACGTCGATTAAAAAATAAACTTTTCTCTTGCAATTCCAGATAAATAGTGTATAATAGATGGGTATGTGAAAAGCATACTTGTGGGAGGTAAAAATCTCTAATTACCGCCAAAACCACAAAGGAGGATTTAAAAATGGCTAAAAAAGTCGAAAAACTTGTAAAATTGCAAATCCCTGCTGGTAAAGCTACACCAGCTCCACCGGTTGGACCTGCTCTTGGTCAAGCTGGTATCAACATCATGGGATTCACAAAAGAGTTCAACGCTCGTACAGCTGACCAAGCTGGTATGATCATTCCAGTTGTTATCTCAGTTTACGAAGATAAATCATTTACTTTCATCACTAAAACACCACCAGCTGCTGTTCTTTTGAAAAAAGCTGCAGGTGTTGAAAAAGGATCAGGTACACCTAACAAAACTAAAGTTGCTACAGTCACTCGTGCGCAAGTACAAGAAATTGCAGAAACTAAGATGCCAGATTTGAACGCAGCAAACGTAGAGTCTGCAATGCGTATGATCGAAGGTACTGCTCGTTCTATGGGATTCACTGTTGTTGACTAATCAATAACACCCCCAATATAACCCGCAAGACTTCATCATTTCGAGAAGTGACGTGGGAGATGAAAATCGATTGAACCACTTACAAGGAGAATAGAAAATGGCTAAAAAAAGCAAACAACTTCGTGCTGCTCTTGAGAAAATCGACAGCACAAAAGCATACAGCGTAGAAGAAGCTGTAGCACTTGCAAAAGAAACTAACTTTGCAAAATTTGATGCAACTGTAGAAGTTGCTTACAACTTGAACATCGACGTTAAAAAAGCTGACCAACAAATCCGTGGAGCAATGGTATTGCCAAACGGTACTGGTAAAACTTCACGCGTTCTTGTTTTCGCACGTGGTGCAAAAGCTGAAGAAGCAAAAGCTGCTGGTGCAGACTTTGTTGGTGAAGATGACCTTGTTGCTAAAATCAACGACGGTTGGTTGGACTTCGACGTAGTTATCGCTACACCTGACATGATGGCTCTTGTTGGACGTCTTGGACGTGTCCTTGGACCACGTAACTTGATGCCAAACCCTAAAACTGGTACTGTAACAATGGATGTTGCTAAAGCAGTTGAAGAGTCTAAAGGTGGTAAAATCACTTACCGTGCTGACCGTGCAGGTAACGTTCAAGCAATCATCGGTAAAGTATCATTTGAAGCTGAAAAATTGGTTGAAAACTTCAAAGCTTTCAACGAAACAATCCAAAAAGCAAAACCAGCTACAGCTAAAGGAACTTACGTAACAAACTTGACTATCACAACTACTCAAGGTGTTGGTATCAAAGTTGACGTAAACTCACTTTAATCAGTAGTTTATAAACAAAGACGAGTACGAAAGTGCTCGTTTTTTTGTCGCTTTGTCAACTGTAGTGGGTTGAAGAAAAGCTAAGTTCTAGAAAGGACTCATTTCGTCCTTTCTTTTTTTGATTGATAAAACTAATCATTATAGTAGATGGATTCTGGAATAGTACATTAAGGTTTTTCTCAATGCTTTAGAAGTTGTATTGTACTAGTCTGACTTCAATCTACTATAGTACACTTTTTACTTGTTAAAGCTATGAGATTGATTTTATACTCGATGAAAATCAAAAAGCAAACTAGGAAACTAGCCGAAAGCTGCTCAAAGTACAGCTTTGAGGTTGCAGATAAAACTGACGAAGTCAGCTCAAAGTACAGCTTTGAGGTTGCAGATAAAACTGACGAAGTCAGCTCAAAACACTGTTTTGAGGTTGCAGATAAAACTGACGAAGTCAGCTCAAAGTACAGCTTTGAGGTTGCAGATAAAACTGACGAAGTCAG